>NZ_JBXWQW010000017.1:0-92417 GCF_059612585.1 Ruegeria sp. YKSF57
TTGTATTGACGTTGGGGCAATTGACTGCATGCCATCGCATACAATTTGACCCGACCACATTGAGACGACTGAGAGAGGAGACCGACGTGACCGATTTCGACACCGCAGACCTGGACAGCAGGATCGCCTTTCACGACACGCTGCAAACCATGGAGGCGGATTTTTCGGGCTTTCACTTCGACACTTCGGAAACCGTCAACCGATTTTACGACCGGCTGGAAGAGCGCATCGCGCAAACCGGTGAAGAGAAATGGTTTTTTCTGGTCAACCTGCACGGAACCCGGATCGATCCCGAGGCCTGGCTGGCCTATTCCCGCCGGGGCAAGGCGTTGAACCTGGCGCATTCCATGGGCTCGGTCCGCTATGATCCCTCGGACGAAACGCGGACCCAGATCGAGCGCGCGGCCAACACCGAATACTTCGACCCAAACCTGTTTGCCAGCCGCGACGAAGCGCTGGACCGAATCACCCAGTTGCCCAGCACGCGCCGCAAGCGGGTGCAGCACGATCCGAACTATGTTCTGAGCGATTTCGTGCGCAGACTTTCGTTCGACGCTGACGCCGGGATCATGGACGTGAATTTTTCTCATTTTGTCTTTCATCACTCGCGCGACGTGAACGAGTTTTACGACTATATCGAGGAACGCATCGCCGAGACCGGTCGCAAATGGTACTTTCTGGTCGACCTCAACGGTTGCGAAATCCTGCCTGCGGCGTGGGTGCAATATGCCCATCGGGGCAAAAAGCTGAACACCGCGCATTCCCTTGGATCGGTCCGCTTCGCCGCGGGGTCCGAGACCGAGGCCGACATCCGTCTGCGTGCCGAAACCCAGGGATTTCGCCCCAACATCCGCAACACGCGCGACGAGGCGCTGGAGCGGATTGCCGAGATGAAAGCGGAAAGCGAACACGCCTGACCCCTCACAGCCACCGCTTGCGGCGACGGTACGAACGCACGTCGCGAAAACTTTTTCGGCCCTCGTCGGACATACCCAGATAGAACTCCTTCACATCGGGGTTCTCACGCAGATCGGCGGCGGGGCCGTCCATCACCACACGGCCCGACTCCAGGATATAGCCGTAGTGGGCAAACCGAAGCGCCACGTTGGTGTTCTGTTCCGCCAGCAGGAAAGACACGCCTTCCTTCTGGTTCAGATCCCTGACGATTTCGAAAATCTCTTCGACCAACTGCGGCGCCAGGCCCATCGAGGGCTCGTCCAGCAGGATCGTTTCGGGTCGCGACATCAGCGCCCGGCCCATCGCCACCATCTGTTGTTCACCGCCTGATGTATAACCCGCCTGGCTGCGGCGGCGTTCCTTGAGGCGGGGGAAATAATTGTAGACCAGCTCAAGATCCTGCTGAATCTTGCCCTTGCCGTCCTTGCGGGTATAAGCGCCGGTCAACAGGTTTTCCTCGACCGTCAGGTGTTCGAAACAATGACGCCCTTCCATCACCTGAATCACGCCCTTTTCCACCAGATCGGCCGGGTCGCGTTCGTGGATGCTCTCGCCGCGGTATTTGATCGACCCTTTGGTGACCTCGCCGCGCTCGGAATGGAGCAGGTTCGACACCGCCTTGAGCGTTGTCGTCTTGCCGGCGCCGTTACCGCCCAACAGCGCGGTGATGCCGCCCTTGGGCACGGTGAGGCTGACGCCTTTGAGCACGAGGATCACGTGATTATAGATCACCTCGATATTGTTGACCTCAAGCAGGGTATCAGCCTGCACTTCGGTGGGTGTTGCCGCATCCAGCATCAGCGCTTGTCCTCATGCCTGTCCCGTCATGCCGGGACTTGTCCGGTGCGGAGCGGCGGGCCTGCCGCCGCCCCTTGTTGATATGCGCCCCGGCCCGTGCCGGGGCACGTTCGGCTCAGTTGCAGCCCGCTTCGATGTTGTTTTCCGAAGCGTAGGCACCCGAGTCTTCCTCGATCAGCGCGCCGATCACTTCGCCGTCGGTCGGTTTGAAGTCAGAGATCAGAGACCAGGTCTTGTTGGCCGCATCCCACTGGGTCACACCTACCAGAGCGTCGCCGCCGTGGTTTTCGCAGTTGACCGAGAAGGCCGGGCCAAAGTTCGGAAGACCCAGTTCGGTCATCTTCTCCTGGCTCATTTCCAGCGCTTCCATGCCCGCGCGCATGTCGGACGAGGTGATGTCCGCATTACCCGAAATCTCTTGAGCCTTCTTGGCCGCTTCAGCAGCCAGCATGGCAGCATAAAGACCGCGGTTATAGAGCACCGAACCAACCTGATCGCCGGCACCGGCGGCCTTACCTGCATCGATCACATATTTCTGCAGATCGTCGTATAGCGGATAATCAGAGCCCACGTTGTGGAAGGTCAGCGCCTTATAGCCGTTGGCGGCCTCGCCTGCAGGCATGACGTCATGCTCTGCGCCCGACCACCAGATGCCGATGAAATTTTCCATCGGGAAGCGGATGTTGGCAGCTTCCTGAACCGCAACCTGATTCATCACGCCCCAGCCCCACATCAGGACATAGTCGGGACGGTCGCGACGGATTTGCAGCCACTGAGACTTCTGCTCCTGACCCGGATGGTCGACCGGTAGGGCGATGAGTTCATACCCGTGCTTCTTGGACAGCTCTTCCAGCGTGCGGATCGGTTCCTTACCATAGGCCGAGTTGTGATAGACCAGCGCGATCTTCTTGCCGTTCAGATCGCCACCGTTTTCATCCAGCAGATAGTTGATCGCGCCCGACGCACCATCCCAGTAGTTTGCAGGATAGTTGAAGGTATGGCTGAACACCTTGCCGTTCTTGGCCGAGGTGCGGCCATAGCCCATGGTGTGCATCGGGATATCGTCTGCAGTGGTTTTGGGGATCAGCTGATAGGTGATACCAGTCGACAGCGGCTGATACACCAGCGCGCCCTGGCCCTTGGTCGATTCATAGCATTCCACACCCTTCTCGGTGTTATAGCCGGTCTCGCATTCGATCACCTTGGCCGGTACGCCACCGATGCCGCCGTCGCGCTCGTTCAGCAGGGTGAAATAATCCGCATAACCATCGGCGAACGGAATGCCACCCGCCGCATAGGGGCCGGTCCGATAGCTGAGCGACGGAAACACGAGGTCTGCCATCGCCGGGCCTGCGGCCATCATGGCGCCCAGCGCCAGGGTTGCCAGTTTTGTCTTCATCGGGTTAGTCCTCCCTTGGTTTTGACCGATGTATCCACCCCGCAAATCCGGCCGGGGCCATCCGTAGGGCGGGTCGCCCCGCCCGGCCCTTCGTCAATAGGGGAAGGGCCAAAGTCTCAGTTTCTCCTTCGCAACGCGCCACAACTGGGCCAGCCCGTGCGGTTCGAGGATCAAGAACATGATGATCAGCGCGCCCACGATCACCAGCTGCAGGTGCGCCACTATATCGGTGGGCCAGCCCAGTACATCGACGCCCAGAACCTTCAGCACCACTGGCAACAACACTAGGAAGGCGGCGCCGGCGAAAGAGCCAAAGATCGAGCCAAGACCGCCGATGATGACCATGAACAGCACCAGGAACGATTTCTGGATGCCGAATGCCTCGCCGACCTCGACCGCGCCGAGATAGACCGAAAAGAACAGCGCACCCGAGATTCCGACAAAGAATGACGAGACGGCAAAGGCGCTCATCTTGGCCTTGAGCGGGTTCACTCCGATGATTTCCGCCGCGATATCCATGTCGCGGATCGCCATCCAGGTCCGGCCCGTGGTGCCGCGCGTCAGGTTGCGCGCGATCAGCGCCGAAACGGCCAGAAAGATCAGGCAGAACAGATAGGTCGCCCAGGCCGGTGCGTTCGGGCCGGTGATGATGATGCCGAACACGTCACGTTCCGGCGCGTTGATCTGGCCCGAGGCCGAGTAGTTGTAGAACCACGGCACCCGGTTGAAGAGCCACACAAGGAAGAATTGCGCCGCCAGCGTCGCAACTGCCAGATAGAACCCCTTGATACGCAAGCTCGGCAGGCCGAACAGGACACCGACAAAGGCGGTGATGCCGCCCGCAAGGAGCACATGAATGAACATGGACACCTCGGGGAAGGCAGTCATCAGCTTGTAGCAGGAATAGGCCCCCACCGCCATGAAACCGCCGGTACCCAGCGATACCTGACCGCAATATCCCACAAGGATATTCAGCCCGATCGCCGCAATAGCGTAGATCAGGAACGGCAGCAGCAGCGCGTTGGCCCAATAGTCGTTGATGACGAAGGGGATGATGCCAAAGGCCACCGCCAGAACGACATAGTACCGATAGCGGTCGAACTTGATCGGAAAGGTCTGGCTGTCGTCCTGATAGGAGACTTTGAAATCCCCGGCTTCACGATAGAACATGGCTCACTTTCCCCATTCTTCCTGCGCCCGTTCGCGGGTCGCGGCATCCAGTTGTTTCGATGATCTGGCGTAGCCGGTTGCCTCGGATAAACGCGCCAGTTTGATGATGGCGACCAGCTCTTGCACGGATCACACCCTTTCGATGATCTTCTCGCCGAACAGCCCCTGCGGACGGAACACCAGGAAGATCAGCGCCAGCACATAGGCGAACCAGTTCTCGGTCGCGCCACCCACCAGCGGGCCAATCGAGAATTCGAACAGCTTCTCGCCCACGCCGATGATAAGCCCGCCGACAATGGCGCCGGGGATCGAGGTGAAGCCACCCAGCATCAGCACCGGCAGCGCCTTGAGCGCGATCAGGCTCAGCGAGAACTGCACGCCCGACTTGGTGCCCCACATGATGCCCGCGACCAGCGCGACAAAGCCCGCAACCGACCAGACCATAACCCAGATGAAGTTCAGCGAAATACCCACCGACAGCGCTGCCTGATGGTCGTCGGCCACCGCGCGCATGGCCCGGCCCTGCTTGGTGTATTGGCTGAAGGCCACCAGCGCCGCCACCAGAAGCGCCGCAATCACGGTCGCCACAATGTCGAGGTTGTCGATGAAAAAGCCATAGCCGAAAATGTTGAACGTCGCCTCATCGATCCACAGGTTGATGCCCTGCGGCAGGCCCACATCCAGCGTCTTGATTTCGGAACCCCACATCAGGTCGGCCACACCTTCAAGGAAATAGGCCAGGCCGATGGTCGCCATGAACAGGATGATCGGCTCCTGCCCGACCAGGTGGCGCATGACGAAACGTTGCACGCACCACGCCAGCAGCACCATGACCGCCATGGTCAGCAAGATCGCCAGCGCACCGGGGATGTTCCAGCCGAAATGGGTAATGTGCCCGCCAAAGATCGCATTGATAAGGTGTGCGAACGGAACCTGCCCGTTCATGATCCCGACCAGCGTCATCGCCGCAAACAGCGCCATGACGCCCTGCGCATAGTTGAAAATGCCGGACGCCTTGTAGATCAACACGAACCCCAGGGCCACCAGCGCATAGAGCACCCCGGCCATCAGGCCGTTCAGGATGACCTCCATCGCAAAAATCAACTGATCAGGCATGTATGCCTCCCCTCATCTGTGTCAGGCGGTCAGTCATGTGCCACGCCCAGATAGGCGTCGATGACTTCCTGGTTGTTGCGCACCTCGTCGGGGGTGCCGTCGCCGATCTTCTTGCCGTAATCCATCACGACCACCCGGTCGCTCAGGTCCATCACCACGCCCATGTCATGTTCGATCAGGGCGATGGTGGTTCCGAACTCGTCATTCACATCGAGGATGAAACGGCTCATGTCTTCCTTCTCTTCGACATTCATGCCTGCCATCGGCTCGTCCAGCAGCAGCAGCTTGGGCTCGGCCGCCAGTGCACGGGCCAGTTCCACCCGCTTTTTCAGGCCATAAGGCAGGCGCGCCACCGGGGTCTTGCGAATGTGCTGGATCTCGAGGAAGTCGATGATCTTTTCGACCGCCTCGCGGTTCTTGGTTTCTTCCGCCTCGGCCTTGCCCTTCCACAGCGCCTGCTGGATCAGGTTGGTCTTCATGTAGTTCAGACGGCCGGTCATCACGTTGTCCAGCACGCTCATGCCTTCGAACAACGCGATGTTCTGGAAGGTGCGGGCGATGCCCTGGCGTGCCACCTCATAGGGGCGCATGGCCGGACGTTTGGCTCCATGGAACCAGACCTCGCCCTCCTGCGGAACGTAAAAGCCCGAGATCACGTTCAGCATCGACGACTTGCCGGCGCCGTTCGGTCCGATAATGGCGCGAATTTCGCCCTCGCGGATGTCGAACGAGATATCCTTGATCGCCACCACGCCTCCAAAGCGCAGGGTGATGTTCTTCATTTCCATCACCACGCCGCCGATCTTGCGGCCGTCCTCGGTGACATATCCTTCGGATGCATCCAGCATCGGCTACTCCCTGAACTTCGCGGTTACGGGGCGGCGGGCGGGGCGATGCCCGGAACGGGCGAGCGGCGCACGCGCGGCCCTCATTCCGCCGCCACCTTGTGCTGCGCCACCGGGACAACCGGCGCGTCTATGATCTTCAGCGTTGCGCTGATCGATCCCTTGCGCCCGTCCTCATAGGTCACCTCGGTCTTGGTCGAGATCGTGTCCGACCCGTCGTATAGCGCGGTGATGATGTCGTGGAACTTCTCTTCGACAAACCCGCGCCGCACCTTCCGCGTGCGGGTCATCTCGCCATCATCGGCGTCCAGTTCCTTATGCAGAACAACAAAGCGGTGCACCTGGCAGCCCGACAGCATTTCATCTGCCGCCACTGACTTGTTCACCTCTTCCACATGGGCCTTTATCGTCTCTAACACACGCGGATGACCCGCCAGTTCCTGATAAGACGCATAGGCCACGTTGTTGCGTTCCGCCCAGTTGCCCACCGCCGTCAGGTCGATGTTGATGAAGGCGACGCAGCGGTCCTTGCCATTGCCGAACAGAACGACCTCCAGAATATCGGGATAGAACTTGAGCTTGTTCTCGACATATTTGGGCGCGAACATCGACCCGTCGGCCATCTTGCCCACATCCTTGGCCCGGTCGATGATCCGCAGGTGGCCCGAACCTTCCTCGATGAAGCCCGCATCGCCAGTCGCGACCCAGCCCTCGGCATCCTTGGTCGACGCAGTGGATTCGGGGTTCTTGTAATACTCGACGAAAACGCCGGGCGAGCGATAGTGGATCTCGCCCTTCTCGTCGATCTTGATCTCGACATCCGGCGCCGGAACGCCAACTGTATCCGCGCGCACCTCGCCATCGGGCTGCACGGTGATGAACACCGTCGCCTCGGTCTGGCCGTAAAGCTGTTTCAGGTTGATGCCGAGCGAGCGGTAGAAGTCGAAAATCTCGGGTCCGATCGCCTCACCCGCAGTGTATCCGACGCGGAACCGGCTATAGCCCAGCGTATCCTTGAGCGGGCCATAGACCAGAACATTGCCCAGCGCATATTTGAAACGGTCGCCAAAGCTGACTGGTTTGCCGTCCAGAATGCGGCCGCCGACCTTCTTGGCGTGGGCCATGAAGTAATCGAACATCCGCTTCTTCAGCTTGCCCGCATCCTCCATCCGGATCATCACGTTGGTCAGCTGGGTCTCGAACACACGCGGCGGAGCAAAGAAATAGGTCGGCCCGATCTCGCGCAGATCGGTCATCATCGTGTCGGCGCTTTCGGGGCAGTTCACGCAGAACCCGCACCAATAGGCCTGACCGATGGAAAAGATGAAATCGCCTACCCAGGCCATTGGCAGATAAGACAGAATGTCCTCGCCGCGCGTCAGATGATCGAAATCGGCCGAATTCTTGGCACTTTCGATCACGTTGCGGTTCGACAGCACAACGCCCTTGGGCTTGCCCGTGGTGCCCGAGGTATACAGCATCACGCAGGTGTCGTCATAAGTGATATCCGCGATGCGCTGATCCAGTTCCGCGTCGAAACGCTGATGACCGGCGCGGCCCTCGGCCTTGATATCGTCCAGCGCGTTCATCTGGCTGTGGTCGTATTTCCGCATGCCGCGCTTGTCGGTATAAAGGATGTGCTTGATCTGGTGCACCGTCTCCTGGATCTCGATGACCTTGTCGACCTGCTCCTGATCGCCGCAGACGACGTATTTCGCGCCGCAATGCTCCATCACATAGGTCATCTCTTCGGCCACCGAATCCTGATAGAGCGGCACCGGCACCGCGCCCACCATCTGGGCCGCAACCATCGACCAGTAATGCGCCGGACGGTTGCGTCCAATCACCGCGATATGGTCGCCTTTTTCAACGCCGATCTCCATGAAGCCAAGCGCCATGGCCCTGATTTCCTTGGCAGCCTGGGCCCAGGTCCAGCATTGCCAGATCCCGAATTCCTTTTCGCGATAGGCCGGGGCATCCCCGATTTGGGTTGCGTTGCGATGAAGCAGCGCCGGAAGGGATACATACCCTTCAGCGCCAGACTGCGTCTGAGCCAATGTCTTTTCTCCTCCCCATCCCGACCCGTCGAATGGCCGGAAACGTCCGCGACTGCGAATCTGTCCTGGTGTCGGACCCTCAAAGGTTGATCGGTAACTTTTTCCTGATGTTTTCCCAAATCTTACGAATTGTAACAAGTTGCGAAAATCCGGGTATGCCTTGTTACATTTGGCCACACCGGCGGGAACGGCAGCAAAGGCTCTACACCCTGCATCCGTCCGGTGATAGGCATGGGCTGCAAGGAGGAAGGCATTGGGCAATTCCGATCAGCGCATCAAGGCAATGACGACCGCCGGTCTGAACCTGATCGGACAGGCGCTGTCGATCTACGACAGCAACTTGAAACTGGTGCTGAGCAACCGCCGTTTCCAGGAAATGTTCGAACTGCCCGATCGTCTGGTCGAGCCCGGCGCGTCCTTCGCCGACACGATCCGCCATCTGGCCGAAAACGGCGAATACGCGCCCGAAGAGAATATCGAGGACATCATCCGCAGCCGCGTCGAACAGGCGCTGGCGTTCGCGCCGCACTATATCGAACGCATCCGCCCCAACGGTCAGGTCATCTCGGTCGAGGGCGCGCCGCTGCCGCAGGGCGGTTGGGTGGCGGTCTATACCGACATTTCCCGCACCAAGCGGGTCGAAGAGATGCTGCGCTCGCGGTCCGAGGAGCTGTCCGACCAGTTGCTGACCCATGCCGAGGAACTCTCGGCCACCAACCGCGAACTCGCCGCCACCATAACCGCGCTGGAAGAGGCCAAGCGGCAGCTGACCGAAATCGAATCGCGCACCCGCCTGACCACCGAAATGATGCCCGCCCATATCGCGCATGTCGATGCCAAAGGGCACTATACCTATTCCAATCGCCGCCTCAGTTCGGTGATGCCGGGACGGCCTTCGGAAATCCTGGGCCTGCACATCTCCGAGGCGCTCGGCCCCTCCGCCTTTGCCCGCGTCGCGCCACATCTGCAAAAGGCCTATGGCGGGCGCACGTCCGTCTTCGAATTCACCGAGGATCACGACCAGCGCCGCATCCGTGTCTCGTTCACGCCGGACGAAGAAGGCGGCGTCTATATCCTGTCGATGGACGTGACCGAGGAAACCCAGGCCCGCGTCGCGCTGCAGCAATCGCGCCGGCGGGCGATGGCGGCGCAAATGACCAGCGGGCTGGCGCATGACTTCTCGAACCTGCTGACCATCATCCTCGGCATGCAGGGCAAGCTGGAAAAGATGGCCCTGCCCGAAGAGGCCGCCGAACTGGTCGCCGCCACCCAGCAGACCGCGCGCCGGGGCGGGCAGTTGCTGAACCGGATCGCCGACATGACCGGCAACCGCACCCTGCATCCGCAGGCCACCGACATGCGCGGACTGCTGGAAGACATGAAGATCCTCGCCTCTCCCTCGCTGCCGCGCGGAATGGGTCTGTCAGTGGTGAACACCCTGCCCGACGAGGCATTGCTGCTTGATCCCGGCATGTTGCAGGATGCGCTGCTGAACCTGGTCCTGAATGCCCGCGACGCCTGTGGTGCGACCGGGCAAATCACCATCAGCGCCCACGCCATCGGCTCTATCTGGGTCGAGATCACTGTTACAGACACCGGCCCCGGCTTTTCGCCCGACGCGTTGGACAAGGCACTGAACCCGTTCTTTACCACCAAGGGCAGCGAAGGGTCGGGGCTGGGCCTGCCAATGGTCTATGACATGGTCAAATTGGCAGGCGGCGACCTGCAGCTGCGCAACTCGCCTTCGGGCGCGGCGGTGATCCTGCGCCTGCCCTATCGCGCCGCCCCGCAGGTGCAGGGCGGGCTGGCCTTGCTGGTCGAGGACAACGACGACCTGCGCAGCCAGTTCCGCGACCTTCTGATCGATCTCGGCCTGTCGGTGATCGAGGCCACCTCGGTTGACGAGGCCTGCGCGCTCACCGCCGATATCGAGGATATCTCGCTGGTACTTTCCGACATCAAACTCGAAGGTTCCGCCACCGGCATCGACCTGATCAAGCGCCTGCAACCCGGATTGCCCTGTATCCTGATGACCTCGCTGCCGCTGACCGATCCGCTGCACCGCCAGGCCCTTGCGCTGGGCCCGGTTCTGCGCAAACCCTTTTCGCGGGCGCAACTCTCTGCCCTGATCCGACCCGAGGCCGCCCCATGACACAACCGCTGGTGACCATTCTCGACGACGAACCCGAGATCCGACAGATCCTGACCGACGCGCTGGAAGAAGCCGGGTTTCGCACCCAAAGCTTCTCGCGCGCCCGCGAATTCGAAGCCTCGCTGAAACGGGTCACTCCGGATGTCTGCCTGGTCGACCTGTCGCTGCCCGACACCGACGGGCTGGCGCTGGTGCACCGGCTGGCGCTGGAACAGGGCGCGGCGGTGATCATCATCTCGGGCCGCGCCCAGGTACAGGACCGGGTGACCGGGCTGGAACTGGGGGCAGATGACTATATCACCAAACCATTCGACCCCGCCGAGGTGGTGGCCCGCATCCGCGCCCGCCTGCGCGCCCCGCGCGCCACCTTACAAACGGGCGGCAACACCGCGCTTTTCAACGGCTGGACCGCCCATTTTGACAGCTACATCCTCGAGGACGACAGCGGCACGCAAACACCCTTCAGCCACGCCGAAGGCGAGGTGCTGCGACTGTTCCTGGAAAGCCCCAAACGCCTGATCAGCCGCGCCCAGATGCAGGAAATGCTGGGCGGCGGCGCCGGTGAAAGCTTCGACCGGGCGATGGATGTGCGCATCTCGCGTCTGCGCACCAAACTGGGCGAAGACCCCAAGAACCCGCGCCTGATCAAGACGATCTACGGGGCCGGGTACATCTTTCTGGGCGATGTCAGCTGGCGATAACCCAAAACACGCATAAAGCATCCGCTGCTTCTTTCTGGTCCGAAACAGGAACAGCGTTGGGCCGTCAGTCGGGCTGGTCAGGGCCGGCCTTCTCCGGTCGATCAGTCCAGCGCCAACACCGCCTGTTCCAGCACCCGCAGGCCCGCAACCAGATCGGCCTCATCGGTATCCTCGGCAAAATCGTGGCTGATGCCGCCGATGGAGGGCACGAACAGCATCGCCACCGGCATCAGGCGCGAGACATTGGTGGCGTCATGCAGCGCGCCCGACGGCATCGTCCGCCAGCGCCCCGGCGCAACCGCCTCGGCCCCGCTCTCCAGCGCCGAACGCAGGCGGCCATCCATCGGCACCGGTTCCAGTCCCAGCAGGGGGCCAAACTCCAACTCCATACCGGCTTCACCTGCAACTTCCTGCGCCGTTTGCCGGATGATCTCCTCCATCCGCGCCAGCCGTCCGGCCTCGCCGTCGCGCCATTGCATCGAAAAGGTGGCCCTGCCCGGCACGATGGACGAGGCATTGGGATGCAGCGACACATGCCCGATGGTCCAGACGGTTCGCGGCGTGACCACATTTCGGAACCGGTCGTTGATCCGCGCGCTGAACAGCGACATCGCCTGAAAGGCGTCGCGGCGCAAGTGCATCGGCGTGGTGCCCGCGTGGTTCTGCTGTCCTTGATACGTGATCTTCATGTCGCGGATACCCACGATATCGGTGACGACGCCGATCTGCTCGCCCTCGGCATCCAGTGTCGGCCCCTGCTCGATATGCATCTCGACAAAACCGGTGAATCGTTCCGGGTCCACGAAATCTCCGGCCAGATCGGCGATTGCCGCCCGCGCCGCGCCAAAGGCGATCCCAGAGTGATCGGTCAGCGTGTCGGCCCGATCCAGCGACAGATGCCCCGACCAGATGGCCGAACCGGTGGTGACGCCGAACCGCCCCTCCTCATCCTGAAAACTCACGACCGAGACCGGGCGATCCACCGCCCGCGCCACCTCAAGCGCCGCGATCACGCCCAGTGCACCGTCCAGCCAGCCGCCCTCGGGCTGGCTGTCGGAATGCGATCCCATCAACAACGAGGGGCCTTCGGCCAGACCGAACAGGTTGCCCACCGGGTCGACCTGCACCTGCAGCCCGGCCTCTTCCATCCGGGACGCAAGCCACTTCCGGGCGGCGATGTCGGCCTCGGAATAGGCCGGGCGCACCACGCCCTTGCCGACGCCGGACGCACCGAAACCGCGCAGCATGTGAAGGTCAGTCAGAAACCGCTCTGCGTCCACTGCCATAAGGTTTTCCTTTCCAGTCCGGGGCCTGAGGGGCCATTATTCGTGTCACATCACCACAACAAGTGACAGGTCCAAGGGAGAGAGGCAAATGGCAAAGACGGCACTCATCACCGGCGCATCCAGCGGCATCGGGCGCGGAACCGCCATCCGGCTGGCCTCGGACGGCTGGCACATTCTGGCCCACGGTCGCCGCGAGGACGCGCTTGCCGAAACGCTCGACATGGTGCGCACAGCAGGTGGAACCGGCCAATCCTTTGCCGCCGAAATGGGCGATATGGACGCTGTCGCAGCGCTGGCCGATTGGGCAACGGCGGGTGACCGGCTGGACGCCATGGTGCATTGCGCGGCGAAATTCACCTATGGCCCGGTCTCGACAGAGCGCTTTGCCGATTGGGACAGATCCATCGATCAGGTTCTCAGGGCGACGATCAGGCTGACGGCGCACGTGCTGCCAAAGATTCAGGCGTCGCAGGGATCGTTTGTCTATATTTGCGGTCCAACCTCGTGGCTGGGCTGGAAGAACCACGCAATCCACTGCGCCCTTCGACACGCGCAGGCCGGCTTCGCCAAGGCGCTGTTCGAAGACGTTCGCGAGGACGGGGTCGGCGTGACGCTGGTGCATCCGGGATTTGTCAACACACCCGACGTCAACGACACCGGCAAGGACCGCACGCGCATGATCCAGCTTGCGGACATATCCCAGATGATAGCGACCGTCATTACGCTGCCGAACACGGCCTGCGTCACCGAACTGACGCTGCGCCCCCAGCGCTCGCCTTATCTGTGATTTTTCACGCCAAAGCGGCGAAACCCCTCTGGCCCCCTGCGGAAAGCTGACCTAAGACTTGCCGCAAGAGGAGCCGGATATGTCCCACATCACGCTGGTGCGCCACGGGCAGGCCAATACCGAGGCGCGCGACGAGGAAAGCTATGACCGACTGAGCGATCTGGGCCATCAACAGGCCCGGTGGCTGGGCGCGCATCTGGCCGACACTCGCGCACATCATCCCCGCGCCTATTGCGGCACCCTGAAACGTCACGTGGAAACCGCCGCCAGCATGGGGCTGACCAACCCGGTGCAGGACGCGCGCCTGAACGAGATAGAGTATTTCGCCCTTGCCCAGCTGTTCGAAGACCAGCACGGCGTCGCCATCCCGCGCGACCGCGAGGGCTTTGTGCAGCATTTGCCAATGACCTTCACCGCATGGGCCAAGGGCGAGATCGAGAACGCGCCGGAAACCTTTGCCGAATTCGAGGCCCGCGTATCGTCAGCGCTGCATGACATCGGCACAAAAGGCGGGCCGGCGATCGTGGTGACCTCGGGCGGGCTGATCTCGATGGCGGTGCGGCAGGCCATGGGGCTGGAGATTCCGGCCATGGCCCGCGTCGCCCTTGCCATCATGAACACGTCGATGCATCGTCTGCACCCGATTGGCGATCACCTCAGCCCG
The DNA here is from genome assembly GCF_059612585.1 of Ruegeria sp. YKSF57. Classification (NCBI taxonomy): domain Bacteria; kingdom Pseudomonadati; phylum Pseudomonadota; class Alphaproteobacteria; order Rhodobacterales; family Roseobacteraceae; genus Ruegeria; species Ruegeria sp. YKSF57. Next base: position 13,933 of record NZ_JBXWQW010000017.1, read on the forward strand.
GTCCTGTTCAACGCCGTGCCGCATCTGGAAACGCCCGACCGGCAATTCGCCCAAACCCACCTGTGACGGAGCCCACCATGCAGCTTTACTATGCGCCCCGCACCATCTCGGTCGCCGTTGCCATCGCCCTGGAAGAGGCCGGGCTGGAGTATGAGGCGATCCGCCTCGACTTCGCCAATGCCGAACAGACCAAACCGGCCTACAAACAGATCAACCCCAAGGGCCGCGTGCCTGCGCTGGCGGTTCAGGGCGGTATCCTGACCGAAACCGGCGCGTTGCTGGAATACGTCGCGGCCAGGGCTCCGCAAGCGGGGCTGGTGCCCGACGATCCGGTGATGGCCGCGCGCATGCGCGAGGTGATGTACTATCTCGCCTCAACCATGCACGTGAACCATGCCCACAAGCTGCGCGGCGCCCGCTGGGCCGACAAAAAAGCAAGCTGGAAGGACATGACCGCCAAGGTGCCGCAGACCATGACTGCCTCATGCAGGTATATCGAGGCGAACGGGCTGCGCGGGCCGTTTGTTCTGGGCGACCGGATCAGCCTTGCCGACTGTTACCTTTACGTGGTGTGCAGCTGGCTCGAAGGCGACGGGGTCGATGTGACGGACTTCCCCGGGATCACAGCGTTTCGCAAAACGATGGAGGCGCGCGCCTCGGTTCAGGCGGTACGCGCCGCCGGGATGCTTTGACAGAAGGACAGGATATGACACATCTCTGGGTCCGGGCCGAACAGCGCCCGAACGAAGAACGGGTGGGGCTGACGCCCGAAGGCGCGGCGCAGCTGATCGCGGCCGGTATCCGGGTGACGGTCGAGGACAGCTCGGTCCGCGCCATTCCGATTGACGGCTACAAGGCCGCAGGGTGCGAAATTGCGGCCGAGAACAGCTGGCCCGACGCGCCGCGGGATGCGATCATCTTCGGCCTCAAGGAGCTGCCCGAGGACGGCACGCCCCTGCCTCATCGCCACATCATGTTCGGCCACGCCTTCAAGGGTCAGCACTCGGGCCGCGCGCTGCTGCAGCGGTTCAAGGCGGGCGGCGGCACGCTTTATGATCTGGAATATCTGGTGGACGAAACCGGCCGCCGGGTCGCCGCATTCGGCTATTGGGCCGGATATGCGGGTGCGGCGGTGACGCTCAAGGCCTGGGCAGCGCAGCAGCGTGGCGAATTGTGCGGCTCCGTGGGCGTTTATCCCGGCAAGGATGCGCTGAACGCCGAGCTGCTGGCCGAACTGGACGCCACCGGTGCGGACCGCCCCCGCGCCATCGTTATCGGTGCATTGGGCCGGGTCGGCACCGGCGCTTCGGACCTCTGTGAGGCGATGGGCGTTCAGGTCACCAAATGGGACATGGCCGAAACCGCAAGCGGCGGCCCCTTCCCCGAGATCCTCGCCCATGACATCTTTCTCAACTGCATCTTCGCCCGTCCCGGCACGCCGGTCTTTGTCCCCCGTGACGCGATGACCGCCCCCCGAAGACTGACCGCCATCGGTGACGTCGCCTGCGATCCGGACAGCGATTACAACCCGGTTCCGGTCTATGACCGCGCCACCACCTGGGGGGCCCCGGCCCTGCGCGTCGCGACCAATCCGGTGCTGGACGTGATGGCGATCGACAACCTGCCCTCGATGCTGCCAGTGGAAAGCTCGCAGGACTACGCGGCGCAACTGCTGCCCTCGCTGGCCACCCTGAACGACTTGACCGCAGGTGTCTGGGGCCGGGCCGAGGCTGAATTCAAAACCCATATCGAAAGGATCTGAGCGATGACCATTCACTGGTGTGGCACCGGCCTGTCGGCCATCCCCGGATTGCGGCGGCTGATCGAGGCGGGCCATCCCGTCACCGTCTGGAACCGGACCGTCGAAAAGGCCAGGGCCGAGGTCGGCGACCTGACCGATGACATCCGCGCCTTCGACATCGACGCGCTTGGCGCGGTGCTGGCCAAGGGCGACGTGATCGTGTCGATGCTGCCGGGCGACTGGCACGTGCCGCTGGCCGAGCTGGCGATCGCCAAGGGCGCGAATTTCGTCTCATCCTCGTACATCGCGCCCGAGATGCGCGCGCTGGATGACAAGGCGCGCGAGGCGGGCGTGGCGCTGGTCAACGAAGTGGGTCTCGACCCCGGCATCGACCACCTGATGGCGCATGCGCTGGTCGATGACTACCGCGCCTCCGACGCGTTCGATCCGCAAAACCACCTCAGCTTCATTTCCTATTGCGGTGGCATTCCCAAGCACCCCAACCCGTTCCGCTACAAGTTCAGCTGGTCGCCGCTGGGCGTTCTCAAGGCGCTGCGTTCGCCCTCCCGCTCGATCCGCGACTACGCACCGCTCGACGTGGCCCGCCCTTGGGATGCGATCACCAGCTATGTCGCCCCCCTGCCCTCGCCGGAAAGCTTCGAGGTCTACCCCAACCGCGACTCGATCCCCTTCAAGACCCAGTACCATTTCGAAGACCACTGGCCGGTCAAAGAGTTCGTCCGAGGCACCTTGCGCCTGAACGGCTGGGCCGATGCGTGGGCGGATGTATTCCGCGAAATCGAAACCCTTTCCGGTCCCGAAGGCGACGCACGGCTCAAGGAGATGTCCGACCAGTTCTGGGCCGAAAACGCCTATGACGAGGGCGAGCCCGACCGCGTTGTCCTGTGCGTCGGGCTGAAGGCCGAAAAGGACGGGCGCGAGGTCTGGCACAAGACCTATGTCATGGATGCATGGGGCGACGCGCGCGGCACCGCCATGGCGCGTCTTGTTTCGATCCCGGTCTCTCTGGCGATCGAGGCGGTGCTGAACCGCGCCATCCCGGCGGGCGTGCACGCTGCACCCAGCGATCCGAAACTGGTTCAGTCATGGATGGGCGAAATCGACACGCTGGCCCAGCATCTGCAGGTGGTCGATCACCTGGCCTGACCCACCGATAATCTGCCCCATCACAACGGGTGATGGGGCAGCTCACAGAATTCGGCGTTTCCTTTCGGCTGCGACCTGCCATAAACACCCGGTACATCTGCCGGAGAGCCCCATGGCGCAGCACACCGCCCGACCAACCGACAACATAGACACTCCTCAGGGGCTGGCTTTTGCCATCACGGCCTATCTGCTGTGGGGGTTCCTGCCCATCTACATGAAGGCGCTGGCCCATATCCCGCCAGCCGAGGTTGTCGCGCACCGGGTCATCTGGTCGGTCCCGATTGCCGGTGCGCTGCTGATCGTGCTGCGCCGAACCCGCGATCTGCGCACAGCGCTGACCCACCCCCGCACATTGGCGATGGGGTGCCTAACCGCAGCGCTGATTTCGGTCAACTGGGGCATCTATGTCTGGGCTATCGGAGCGGGCAAGGCGCTGGATGCGGCACTGGGATATTACATCAACCCGCTCTTCAGCATCGCCTTGGGCGCGCTCTTGCTGCGCGAAAAACTCAGCCCCGCCCAACTCGTCGCAATCGCCCTCGCGGCCACAGCCGTCATCGTGCTGACCGTCGCGGCAGGCCGCCTGCCCTGGGCCGCCATCGGGTTGACCCTGACATGGGGCTTTTATGCTTTTTTCAAGAAATCCCTGCCCATCGGCCCCAATCAGGGTTTCATGCTCGAAGTGCTGATCCTTTCGGTTCCCGCACTTGGGTATCTGACCTATCTGTCGGCCAATGGCGAAAACCACTTTGGCGGCAATATGGTCGATACCTGGCTGTTGATCGGTTGCGGCCTGGTCACCGCCGTGCCGCTGATCGTCTATGCCAACGGTGCCAAACTGCTGCGCCTCTCGACCATCGGCATCCTGCAATATATTGCGCCGACGATGATCTTCCTGACCGCCGTCTTCATCTTTGGCGAGGAATTCGACCGCGCCCGCATGATCGCCTTTCCGATGATCTGGGCGGCGCTGGTGATCTATACCGTGCCGATGATCCGGCGCATGCGCGCTCAGGCCTGAGCAAGGATCACCCGCGCCAATTGCTCGGCCCACAATGCATAGGCGCGCGGGCTGGGGTGATAGCCGTCCGGCGCGGCCAGTGCTGGGTCGTGCGGCAGATCCAGCGACAGATGCCGTGCCTCGGGAAAACCCGCCACCACTTCGCGCAACCCCTGATCCAGCCGCGCGGCCTGTCGCCCCAGAACCCAGGCCAAAGGTTGCGGCAGGGCCGGAAACCGGTGCATCTGCGGCACACCCGTGACCACGACGCGTCGCGCGCCCAGCGGCCCGGTCAGATGCCGCAGCAAAGCCGCCTGCCGTACCATGAACTGCGCCCTGGTCGCCCCCCGCGTCACGTCATTGACGCCCAGTGCCGTCACCACCACGTCGAAGGTGCCGTGCATCCCCATTATCCGCTCCAGCGTGTCCCGCGTGGTGTGCCCGGTTGTGGCCTCCAGCCGCCACTCGACCGCATGGTGCCTCCCCAGATGCCGGACAAGCTGCCCCGACAATGCCTGCGCCTGCGTGCCCGCGCCGACACCGGCCGCCGAACTGTCCCCCGCAATCAGCAGCCGCAACACCGGGCCTCGCCCCTCGCTCCCCTCGCGCGGGCCAACCGGCTCGGGCAACAGCTGCACCTTGCGCCGCACCGACAGTCCCTGCGCGGCCAAAAGCGGCAACAACGGCACCCGCAAGATCTGGTCGGCAGCAATCAGGAGAGAGCCTCGCGAAACTTCAGGAAGCGGGCATCGGTCAACACCCGCGCGTTCATCGCGTCCCGCAGCGCACCGACGGTCTTGTGGGGCCGCATCACCACCTCGAATTCCTGAATCAATTCCGCGTCGTTCAGGGTGATCAGATCCACGCCCACCGCATCCAGTTCCCCGACCTTGCAATGAAACTCCAGCGCCCAGTCCCGACCCTCGCCCATGATCCGGCGATAGCGGAACTCGGAAAACACCTGCCCCACATGGCCCAGCACCGCCGCAACCGGCGCGCGCCCGGTCCATGTCTTGTAATAGGTCGGCGGCAGAAACCGCACATCCTCGGCCAACAGGGCGTGAAGCTGGCTGTCATCGCCCTTTGCCACGACCTCTTGCATCTTTTTGATTGTCGGGTGCATCTCGGCTCCTCTCGTTTGGCCAGAGAGTTGCCAAACGTCGCGCGTCGCGCAAGCGCGACGTTGCGGGAGCCCGCCGCCTGCGTTAGGCAGGCGCGCATGAGCGAAACCTATGAGCCCCCGCAAACGCCGCTGGATATCCTGCACGAAGACGCGCAGCTGATCGTGGTGAACAAACCCCCCGGACTTCTGTCGGTTCCGGGGCGCGGCGAGCATCTTGCCGATTGCCTGCTGACGCGGGTGCAGACCGCTTTTCCGCAGGCACTGCTGGTGCACCGGCTGGACCGCGACACTTCGGGGGTGATGGTCTTTGCCCAAACCCCCCACGCCCAACGCCACCTGGGCCTGCAATTCGAGAACAGGCAAACCCGCAAGACCTATGTCGCGCGGGTCTGGGGGCGGCTGGAACCCAAGACTGGCACTGTCGACCTGCCCCTGATCGTGGACTGGCCAAACCGGCCACGGCAGATGGTCTGTCACGACACAGGCAAGCCGGCGCTGACCGACTGGCGTGTGGTGAAACACCAAGGCGACACGACCCGCGTGCGCCTGTCCCCGAAAACCGGCCGCTCGCACCAGTTGCGCGTGCACATGCAGGCGCTCGGGCACCCGATTCTGGGTGACCCGTTCTATGCCTCGGGGGCTGCGCGCAACTTTCCCCGCCTGATGCTTCATTCCGAGGAACTGCGCCTGAAACATCCCGAAGGGGGGCTATCAATGAAATTTCGGGCTGCCGCGACGTTCTAGTGCAGGGGCGCTGCCCCTCTTGCCCTGCGGGCAATTCACCCCGGGGTATTGAGGGACAGCGTCCCTCATACCTATGTGAACAAAAGCGCGCCGACGGCGCTCATTTTACTCCGCCGCCCAACCGCCGACGGCCTTGACCTCAAGGAAATCCTCCAAGCCCCAGACGCCTCCTTCGCGCCCGTTGCCGGATTGCTTCATGCCCCCGAACGGGGAACCGGCAGAACGGGATTGCCCGTTCATCTCGACCATGCCTGAGCGCAGGCGGCGCGCCATGCGGTTGGCGCGTCCGGCGTCCTGCGTCTGGACATAGTTGGTCAGACCATAGGGCGTGTCGTTGGCGATCTCGATCGCCTCTTCCTCGGTGTCGAAGGGGATCATGGTCAGGACCGGGCCAAAGATTTCCTCGCGCGCGATGGTCATCTGGTTGTTGGCATCGGCAAAAACCGTGGGGCGCACATAATAGCCCTTGTTCAGCCCCTCGGGCCGTCCGGTGCCACCCGCGACCAGACGCGCGCCCTCATCGATGCCTTTCTGGATCAGGTCCTGGATCTTGGTCCACTGCACCTCGTTCACCACCGGGCCGATATGGCGGCCTTCCTCCAGCGCGCTCCCGACAGTGACTTTGCCCGCAACTTCCGCCGCGGTTTCCACCGCCTGATCATAAATCGGGCGCTGCACCAGCATCCGGCTGGGCGCGTTGCAGCTTTGGCCGGTGTTGTTCATCATGTGCAACACGCCGCGCTTGACCGCCTTTTCGTCCGCATCGGCAAAGACTACATTCGCGCCCTTGCCACCCAGTTCCAGGTGCACCTTTTTCAGCGTGTCCGCCGCGGCCTTGGAAATCGCCGTGCCCGCGCGGGTCGAGCCGGTAAAGCTGACCATGTCGATATCAGGATGCGCCGACAGCTGCGAACCGACGCCCGCGCCATCGCCGTTCACCAGGTTGAAAACACCCGCAGGGAATCCGGCCGCGTCCATCATCTCGGCAAAGATCATCGCGTTGAGCGGGCTTTGTTCCGACGGCTTTAGAACCATCGTGCAGCCCGCAATCGCTGCCGCGCCCACCTTGAGCGTGATCTGGTTCATCGGCCAGTTCCACGGCGTGATCAGCGCCGCGACCCCAACCGCCTCATAGATGATGCGGTCGCCCGGCGCGTGATCGCCCAAGGGGCGTTCGAACTGGAAAGCCTTGGCGGCGCGGATGAAGTTTTTCAGGTGCCAGATGCCCGCACCCACCTGTTGCGTGCGCGACATGTCGATCGGCGCACCCATTTCCAGCGACATGGCCTGGGCCAGATCCTCGCCGCGCGTCTGGTAGATGTCGATCAGCTTTTCCACCAGTGCAATCCGTTCTTCGACCGGCGTCGCCATCCAGCCCGGAAGCGCCGCCTTGGCGGCGGCAACCGCGGCGTTCGTATCCGCTTGGGACCCCAGAGAAATCACCGCGCAGGGCTCTTCGGTCGAGGGGTTGATCACCTGAAAATCACTTGCGACGGCCGGGGCCACCCATTTGCCGTTGATGTAAAAGTCGCGTTTCTCGATCATGGCTCTCCCTCCTGATCCGGGATGTTTTCGACCGCTCGGTCGGTTTTCGCGGCCACTCTGTCACTGCCTTACAGGAGGGGCAAGAGGAGAGTCAAAAAATTTGATCAAATTTTTGCCCCAATAAATTCCCCTTGATTGATACGGATTCCCGGTGGTTCTTCGCTACAAGTCCTGTAACTTCACTCCTTAGTGATTGGTTTGGCACCAACCGACTCGAAATCTCAACGAAAGGACATGAGCCATGGGTTTGCGCATCAACGACACCGTTCCCGATTTCACCGCGGAAACAGATCAGGGCACCATTCAGTTCCACGACTGGATCGGCGACAGCTGGGCGATCCTGTTCTCGCATCCCAAGGATTTCACCCCCGTCTGCACCACCGAATTCTCGGCCGTGGCGCAGCTGGCGGACGAATGGGCCAAGCGCAACACCAAGGTGATCGGCGTCTCGGTGGACAGCGCCGAGGACCACAAGAAATGGAAGGGCGATATCGAGGCCTATGGCAAGGCCAATCCGGGCTTTCCGATCATCGCGGACAAGGGGCTGGAAGTGTCCAAGGCCTTTGACATGCTGCCCGCCGGCTATTACCTGCCCGACAACCCGACCCCGGCAGACAGCCAGACGGTGCGCGTCGTGTTCATCATCGCACCCGACAAGACACTGAAACTGTCGATGACCTATCCGATGAATGTGGGCCGCAATTTTGCCGAAGTACTGCGGGCGCTGGACGGGCTGCAGACCGCCGCCCGCGAGAACGTGGCGACCCCGGCAAACTGGACACCCGGCGACGATGTGGTCATCCCCGTTGCCGTCAGCAACGAGGACGCCAAGGCGAAATACGGTGAATTCACCACCCATTTCCCCTATCTGCGCACCACGAAATTGCCCGGCTAAGGTTTTTGCGGGCGCAGGTGCAACTGCGCCCGATACCAGCCGCGCCTGAGTTCCCGCCCCAGCTTTTCGCCGGGGCGGATTTTTTTCTGGATCGTCGATCCGCCGATCTGGCCCGCGACCTCCTTGTTGCCGGTCCCCAGCAGGGCGTGAATAGGCTGTCCGGTGATCCAGTGCATCTGCAGGAAAGTATCCACCGGCCGGTCGATGCGCTCTGTCACCGCCAGCAACCGTTTCGCGGCGTTTTTCCCAACCATCTGGCAGACGCATTGCAGGGCGATGATCTTGGGCAAAATCAGCTTCAGATCGCCCCGCTCCTCCAGCACCTGGGCCGGAACCTCGCGCTGTTTCACCGGCAGGCGGATATAGTGGTCGGGCGTCGCATGACGCTGCAAAACCTCCAGCGCCGCCGCGAACCTTTCGGGATCGACCTGCAGGTCGTCTTCGGCAATGATCGCCAGGTCGATATCTTCCTCGACCAGCTTGCGCCAGATACGCCGGTGGCTTTCGAACACCCCGATCTCGGTCGGGCGCAATGGGAAGGGATAGTGCGGCCGGTACAGGTCGCCGTCATGCAGACCGACCCCGGCTATCTGCGCTGGATCGCGACCATTGACCGCCTCGAACAGCTCGGCACCGGGCAGGTTCGCGCACAGCCGTTCGGCATTCGGACGCCGCGCCGTACTGGAAGACATATGAATAATAAAAGATCGCATGCCCCCGTGCATAGAACACGGGGGCATGCTGTGGAAGCGAAACCGGGAGGAGAGGCTTCCACCAACGGATCAGAAATTGAAGCGAACCCCGAAATTGACGCTGAACGTATCCAGATCGTCCTCGACCGTGCCGGTCGAAACACCGTTGGGCGCCAGGCGCGGGCTCGAGACATCGAAAGCCCGCGCATAACGCGCATCCAGCGTCAGGGCGGTGGCATCGTTCAGGTCATAGGCAACACCGGCGATCAGCTGGGCAGCGAAATTGGTATCATCGCCGTCAATTGCGACGCCGGGGCCATAAACCACATCGATATCCGAATAGGTCGCGCCGATGCCGAACCCGGCATAAGGCGTCAGCCGGCCGTTTTGCTTGAAATCGAAAAGCACGTTGGCAAACAACGAGGTCTGGGTCACATCCCCCGAAACGTTGCCTTCGGCCCCCGGACCATTGCCCGAGAAATTGACCCCGTCGGCATCGTTGTCGCGATAGGACAATTCCAGCTCGACCCGGGTGCCGACAGTGCCGTTCGACCATTGCGGGATTTCCCGGCCAATCGCGACACCAAGACCATAACCGGTGTCAAAATCGGTATCGACATTCTGGTTCGAGCCGCCGATGACGCCCGAAAAATCGGTGTCCTGCAACTGGCTGAACCCTGCATAGCCTTGAATATAGGTACCTTCGGGCAGGCTTTGCGCCGACAAGGCGGTGGCCGACAGCGCCAGAAATGCGGCGGCGGAAAGGGGGCGGGAAATCATGTCTGGGGATCCTCTGTTCCGGATTGTGCAGTGTGCAAAACACATCTGGTGACGCGGAAGCCAAAGAAAAGGACGGGCCGGATCACATGCCGTCACGGTTGCTTTGTCAGGCGTGAGCCGGCATCCAAAACGAAAAGGGCCCCGGCAATTGCCGGGGCCCTGCAAGTCGGTCCGAGGGGCAGATTACTCTGCGTTTTCCTCATTCTTTTCTTTCTTCTCGGGAACGATCTCTTCGCCGGTTTCCTGATCGACCACTTTCATCGACAGGCGAACCTTGCCGCGATCGTCAAAGCCCAGCAGCTTGACCTTCACTTCCTGACCTTCCTTCAGAACATCCGACGGATGGTTCAGGCGGCGGTTTTCGATCTGGGACACATGGACCAGACCGTCGCGCTTGCCAAAGAAGTTCACGAAGGCACCGAAATCGACGATCTTGACCACCTTGCCGGTATAGACCTGACCTTCTTCCGGCTCGGCCACGATCGACCAGATCATATCATAGGCTTTCTTGATCGATTCCCCATCGGGCGAGGCGATCTTGATGACGCCATCGTCGTTGATGTCGACCTTGGCACCCGAAACCTCGACGATCTCGCGGATGACCTTGCCACCCGAACCGATCACTTCACGGATCTTGTCGGTCGGGATGTTCATAGTCTCGATGCGCGGCGCGTGGACCGAGAATTCGTTGGTCTCGGACAGGGCTTTGCCCATCTCGCCCAGGATGTGCATCCGGCCGTCCTTGGCCTGTGCCAGGGCGGTTTCCATGATCTGAGGCGTGATGCCCGCAACCTTGATGTCCATCTGAAGCGAGGTGATGCCGTTTGCAGTACCCGCAACCTTGAAGTCCATGTCGCCCAGGTGGTCTTCGTCACCCAGGATGTCGGTCAGAACCGCGTAAGACCCGTCATCTTCCAGGATCAGGCCCATGGCCACACCGGCAACCGGGGCTTTCAGCGGAACACCCGCGTCCATCATCGACAGCGAACCGCCGCAGACAGACGCCATCGAGCTTGAGCCGTTGGATTCAGTGATCTCGGACACCACGCGGATGGTGTAAGGGAAATCGGTCGGCGCAGGCAGAACCGCCTGCAGCGCGCGCCATGCCAGCTTGCCATGGCCGATTTCGCGGCGGCCGGGCGAACCCACGCGGCCAACCTCACCCACCGAATAGGGGGGGAAGTTGTAGTGCAGCAGGAAGTTCGATTTGAAGTTGCCATGCAGCGCGTCGATGAACTGCTCGTCGTCGCCGGTGCCCAGCGTGGTCACGGCCAGCGCCTGTGTTTCACCGCGGGTGAACAGGGCAGAACCGTGTGTGCGCGGCAGCAGCGAGGTTTCGGCTTCGATGGCGCGGACATCGGTGGTCGAACGACCGTCGATACGCTTGCCGCCCTTGACGACATCGCCGCGCAGAATGCTGGCTTCCAGCTTTTTCATCGCCGAACCAAGGTTGGCGTCTTCCAGCTGTTCCTCGGTCAGCGCTTCCTTGATCGTTTCACGGGCAGCGGCAACAGCGGCGGTGCGCTCCTGCTTGTCGGTGATCGCGAAAGCGGCGCGCATCTGCTCTTCGCCGGCGGCCTTAACTGCAGCGTAGAGGTCCGAGTAATCGGGTGCGACGAATTCAAACGGCTCTTTCGCGGCTTCTTCGGCCAGCGAAATGATCAGGTCGATCACCGGCTGGATCTGTGCGTGCGCAAAGGTCACGGCGCCCAGCATTTCGGCCTCGGACAACTCGTACGCTTCCGATTCCACCATCATCACGGCGTCTTTGGTGCCGGCCACAACCAGATCCAGACGCTGTTCAGGGTTCAGGCGCAGGTCCTGCATGTCATCCACGGTCGGGTTCAGGACGTATTCGCCATCCACGAAACCAACGCGGGCACCGGCGATCGGGCCCATGAACGGCGCGCCGGAAATGGTCAGCGCAGCCGAAGCGGCAATCATCGCGACGATGTCGGGATCGTTGACCAGATCGTGGCTCAGCACGGTGCACATCACCAGAACTTCGTTCTTGAAGCCGTCAACGAACAGCGGGCGGATCGGACGGTCGATCAGACGCGCGGTCAGCGTCTCTTTTTCGGTCGGGCGCGCCTCGCGCTTGAAGAAGCCACCCGGAACCTTACCGGCGGCATAATATTTCTCTTGGTAGTGTACGGTCAGCGGGAAAAAGTCCTGACCGGGTTTTTGCGCCCGTGCAAAGGTCACGTTTGCCATGACGCTGGTTTCACCCAGCGTGGCAATCACGCTGCCGTCGGCCTGACGGGCAACCTTGCCGGTTTCCAGTGTAAGCGTTTCCTCGCCCCACTGCATCGATTTCGTCGTTACATCAAACATATGCGTATCCTAGAAGGGAGCACTCCCGCCCCTGCGGGTCTCCCGTTTTGCATGGCGGCCCCATTGCCGCCGACCCCACTTTATCTTCCATTCGAGTGCCGGGGTCATGGCACAACGTCTCAGATGACAGCGCCCATACAGGAGAATGATGCGGATTGAAAGTTGGAATTGTCGCAAGAGCGACGCGCACCGTCACGCGTCCGCAACCTGGTCCACGATCGGCGGGGCCATGCCCAACAGGTCCAGAATGTCCCGGTGTCCTGACGGCAGGATCGGTGTCACTGCCAGAATATCGGGCTTGGCCTCGATCTCTGCGGTGCGCGACCTCACCCGTCCGGCGGCCTCGGGCTGGCCTGCCCGGCGCAGGATTTCGGCCTTGAGTGCCGGGAAAACCCCGCAGGTGGACCTGAGTTCGATCGACGTGTCGATATGCTCCAAAGCCGTCTCGAACCGCCCGTCCAGCATTGCCGCAAGGGCGGCCAGAAAACACACATAGGGCCGGTCCATGTCGCTTTTGAAACTGCGGAAGTAAGGGACCAGCACCGTTTCGACCCCCGCAAAGTCCCCTTCTGCCAGCGCCAGTTCGGCCTCGACCTCGAACCGCAGGTGATAATCCGGGTTCAGCGCTGCAACCCGGGCGTTGTTGCGCCGCGCCCCAACGAAATCTCCCAACACGTTGATCATCACCTCGGATCGCACCTTGCAGACAAAATCGCTGCGCGGGGCGTTCTCGATCGCAATATCCGACAGCTGCACCATCCGCTCCAGAATATCTGGCGCAGGCGGTTGCACCCCACACCGGATCAGGCGCAACCGGGCATGCACCCACATGGCCTGCGCCATTGGGTCGTTGGGCGACAGATCCAGACATCGCTCCAGCAGCTCGATCGCCTTGAGATACCCCTTGATCGACCCGCGATAAAAGTTCTGCGCCGCCCGCGCCCGCAATTCGGACGGGTTCAGCGCATCATCCGGCAGATCGGACGTTCGCTCTGCATCGCGGGCATTGATTTCGGTGCGCAGATCCTCGTCACAGACCTGCGCCGCCTCCGTGATCAGGTCATACAGGCGATCGGGCCTGTCCTCGAACCGGTTCGACCAGAATACCTGCCCGGTGCGCACCCTGACCATCGACACCACCAACTGGGCCGAGTTGCGCAGGCTCAACCGGCTTTGCAAGCGATACGTCGGCGCAGGGCTGGCACCCTCGGCGACAGAAGACACCTGGATCCCGGTGCGACGGGACAGGCGATAAATCATCTGCTCGCGAAACTCGTCGGCCGGTTCCCTCAGTTCCGTACTGTCCGGTGAGATGCGGGTGCGCTCAACCCCGATGACCGGAATTTCATCGCGCCCCTCGGGATTGCGGATTTGAGGCCGCCATTGATGCGCCTGCACCGGATACGAGATGTTCTTGAGTTCGAATGTCCCCGCTTCGGAAAACTCCGCCGCCAGCGACCTGTCGAGTTGCCGCCGGGTCTCCTCCGAAATCATGATCCCGCCCGGCGGGGCTTCGGATTGCAGCCGGGCCGCGATGTTCAGGCAGGTGCCATACAAATCCGCTCCATCATCGACATATTCGCCGATGTGGATGGCCGTTCGGATATTGATCGACGTGTTCCCGTCAAGCTCGGTCTGCATCGCGCGCGCGCATTCCACCGCATGGGTCGCGGCGTCGAATCCCACGATCCAGCCATCCCCCATGCGCTTCAGGACCGCTCCGCCATGGGTCGAGACCGCAGGTTCAAGACAGTGTTCGTAAAGTTCGCGCACCGACGCGATCGTGGCGGCCTGGTCCGCCTCCATCAGACCGGAATACCCGACCACATCCGCAGTCAAAATGGCGGCAAGCCTGCGCCTCATCTCTGGCCCCTCCCGTGATCCGGAATCTAGACCAAATCGGTTCGGGCTGTCATCAGCGACGGCGGGCCAAAACGAAAACGCCCGCCGGTTGGCGGGCGTACAAGCCGGACAATGCCGGTTTCAAAACCTGTACGAATTGTACAAATGGCGCGCTTAGCGGCGAATGCCCAGGCGCTTGATGAGGTCCTGATAACGGGCCTCTTCCTTGCCCTTCAGATAGTCCAGCAACTTGCGGCGCTGTGCCACCATCTTCAACAGACCACGGCGTCCATGGTTGTCTTTCTTGTGGGTCTTGAAGTGTTCGGTCAGCGTGTTGATGCGCGAGGTCAGGATGGCAACCTGGACTTCCGGCGAACCTGTGTCACCTTCCTTGGTTGCGAACTCTTTCATAACACGTGCTTTTTCTTCAACAGTGATCGACATCGGGGTCTCCTTTGAGGTTAGAGTGAATGGCGCAGGCCGGGATGTCGTCCAGCACAGGCCCGTGGAGATATCCGCCCTGATTCCGGAGCAGATGGGCGCGTATAAGCGCAATTACAGCAGATAGCAAAGGGATTTTGCCGCCTACGCATCGAACCCGTATTGCGACAGATCACTCTCGCGTATCAGCTGGATGTCCGAAGCCGAAACCACACCATCCCCATAGAGCGAGGCAATTTCCTGCCCGGCAACCAATACATGGGTCAGACGCGTGTTCTCCTCGTCCGGCTTGATCTCTATCTCGGGCGGCTCATCCTGATCCCAGGTCACCAGCAGTCGGTCTTGGCCCGGCTCGAAATCCATCACCGTCACGGCGTTCTCCATCGCCTCTGCGCCGACAATGATACTGTCCGCATCTTCGCCCGAAGTCACGATATCTCCTTGACCCGCCAGAATAATATCTTCTCCCGAACCACCATTGAGATAGTCGACCTCTGTCTCGCCGACCTCTCGACCGGTCAATACATCCCGCCCGTCACCGCCAAACAAGCTGTCCGATCCGGCACCGCCCGACAGGCTATCGTCGCCGTCCCAGCCATGCAGAGCATCGTTACCCGCATCTCCGGTCAAGTCGTCATCGCCCTGGCCGCCAGTCAACGTGTCCTCGCCATCGCCCCCGGCAATCGAATCGTCACCGAAATCCCCAAAAAGCGCATCATTTCCACTGCCGCCTGCAAGTTGATCATCCCCAAACCCGCCATGGATTTCGTCATCATCTTCTTCACCCGAAATGGAATCGTCGCCTTCGGCACCCTGTAACGTATCATTTCCCGCCCCTCCGAAAATTCCGTCGTCACCGGCATATCCGTTGATCTGATCATTCCCTTCGACGCCGCTCAAGTTGTTATCTCCGTCATCGCCTGCGATGACGAGATTGCCGTCAAAGTCGCTGATAATCGAAGTATCCCCCCCGGCAGAGGCGTCAAGGACACCGGAAGCATCGGACAGATCCTCAGGTTCCAGCAGATTGCCCTGCTCTTCCTCCCCCTCTAACTCGCCTTCGGTCTGGGCATCCGCGTTTTCATCCTCATCCGGCGTATCGCCACCGATCAAATAGGCTGCGCCGCCTAGGGCTGCAACGCCCAGCAAACCTGCAATCCAGAACATACCCGACCTCCGCACTAACAGCGCCCAAACAAGGGAAACATCCCATGTTTCAAGGACTTCGGTCAAAGCCGATCTGTGTAACTGGTTAATGACCCGTGGACGTTGCCCAGCGCTCGGGTTGTTGAGAATAGGCGATGTAAAGCGGATGTTTTGGGTGCCCCTCTTTGGTCAGCCCTAGGTGAAACAGGGGTTGACCAGTGCCCCGCAGCAACCGTTCCACTTCCGGCCCGCGTTCCAAATGCGATCCGTGGGTACCCCAAGCGGCAATGATTTGATCGGCCCAATTTACACCCGACAGTATTGCCGCGTCGTTCTCTGGCCCAACCGGATCGATGGCGGCGCGCATCTTGCGCGGGTCGGTGTCACGCCAGGCAAAGATGTTCGTGACTTGAAACGCACCGAAGCCCAGCGCGCGGGCGCGGCGTTCACAGCGCTCCACCGTGGGGTCGTTCTGCACCTCGGTTGCGGTCGAAGGGTTCAGCATGACGAAAAGCGCCCTGCGCCCCGTCTGATCCCAGATGCGGGTCAGGCTGTAGCGATAGCATTCGCAATCGGAATAGATGGCGGTCGAGGGCGCATCGCCCTTGGTGTGGCTTCGGGTGATCATCCTCGTGCGCATATCATACTCGGAATCCGCCCGCCACATGCATCCCGGCGGCAATCATTCTCAAAAGAGACGCCAGCCGAATCGAATGACAACATCCCGATGATAGATGGCCAGACAATGCTGGCCATCCATTGTATGTCCGTTCCGCAATTGGCTGAACGGTCGTCTGATCACGATCAGAGGAACCGGAAAACGATCGGGCAGTTGACGACGAAGCCTACCGAGCCGAAATCACCGCCTTCAAGCCCTGTGATCCAGCCACGTTCGACGAGGCCGAGGATCTGGAATTCCTCGGTTACGCGGCTCCGAATACCCTGCTCGATCGCTGCTTGCGTCCAGACACCCGGGTTCAGGTCCCAAAGCGGGCTGTAGTCGGTGGCCACGGTAGGAATGCCGCCCAGCACGTTCAAAGGCGTCCGGCCGTCGCTCAGGGCACTGTTGAGGCCCTGACGTTGCGGATTGTCGTCGCCTGTATGCCCGTTCACCATCACAAAAATGCGCTCGACCGGCGAAAACAGGCTATCATCCGCGCCAACATGAATGCTGGCCAGACCTGGCGCATAAGTTGCTCCTTCGAGTGCTGCCGGAGCGGGGTCGTTGGCATCGGTTGAGACATACAGAACAGGGCGTGCAAAGCTGAACCCGGCGGTCAGTTCGAGGGTGACAGAGCCTTCCTTGGGGCAAATTGAGATCACTTTGTCATGCACGACCGAATGATCGGCTTCGCCGTCGCAGAATCCGTTCAGAATATCGGCATCAACGTCGAACGCAATGATCGGCGCATTATAGATAAACCCGCCTGCGTTTTCGACCTTGACCAGTGGGCTATAGCTTTCATCTCCGACCGAACCGGGCTGGACGGCTTTGGGAGGAAAGAAATTCGGCGCGTCGCCCGGCGTCACGCTGCGTTCTGGAGAAAAATCGACAGTCCCGGAGGCAAACACGAGTTGCAGGTCTTCGGCGAGCGTCGCCTTGCGGACCGCATGCCCGACATCGGTATAGGTTAATTTCGGCGAGTAGTTCAGCCCCAGCGCTTCGGCATTGCCCTGGTCGTTGGTATCAAGAACGACATACCAGACCGTTTCACCGCTTTCCATCCGACCTTTGTAGAGGGGCAGGGTCACAGTACCTGCGTCGACATCGACCTGACCCGCTTTCAGCAGCTTGTACGGACCAATCAGTTCTTTTTGTACTTCCGAAGGGGAGGGACCGAAATAGGTCAAGGGAATGTCGGCACCAATGGACGGCGGCGCAGGTGCGACATCGCCATCGTCATCCGAGGCTCCGCCTTCGGCATAAACCCCAGACGCCAGAATGGACAACATGGCGGCGCTAAAAAGAGTCGTCGCACCTTTGTTGAATACTTGCATCACTCATTTTCTCCTTGTGATGGCCATGAACTCTTCACAGCTCCAATGTCGCGACAACTCGAAAGGCATTCGCCAATTCGGATCGCGGCACAAGTGACGTTCGGTCAACGCCCCATCAAATGCGATTCACAAGGATGTTGGTTCCAAATAGTTCATACTATTTCAGAAACGCGTGATCGGATCCGGCGTCAGGACGCAAACACCCGGCTTGGATGAAGTTCGCCGGATTTGTAGATGCCCACGGCCACTGCCTGGCCATCCAATGAAGCCCAGGCCTCGTCGCCGTATTCGACATCGGACGCAAAGACCATACCCGGATTACCATTGCGCAGACGGGTGGCGCCTTCGGGGGTGCATTTCAGTTCCGGCAGGTCGGACAGGCCGGTTTCCAACGGGTGCAGATATTCGTCCAGCGCGGTTGTTTTCGCCATTTCGTCGATCTGTTCGATGCTCAACCCGTCCTCGGCCTCGAACGGGCCGGACCAGATGCGGCGCAGTTCCTTGACGTGGGCGTGACAGCCCAGCGCCTCCCCCAGATCGCGGGCAATCGAACGGACATAGCCGCCTTTGCCGCAGGTCATCTCCAGCACCACATGGTCTTCGTCGGGGCGGTCAACGAGGATCAGTTCCTCGACCCAGAGGGGGCGGGCGGTCAGCTCCACATCCTCACCATCGCGGGCCAGTTTATAGGCGCGCTGGCCATCGATCTTCACCGCCGAGAATTTGGGCGGCACCTGCATGATGTCACCCAGAAACGGGGTCAGCGCCTGTTTGATATCGTCATCCGACGGGCGCGCATCGCTTTGCGCGATCACTTCGCCCTCGGCATCGTCAGTTTTGGTGGCCTGCCCCAAGCGCACGGTAAAGGTATAGGCTTTCAGCGCATCGGTGATATAGGGAACGGTCTTGGTTGCCTCACCCAAGGCAATTGCCAGAACGCCGGTCGCCTCGGGGTCCAGCGTGCCTGCATGGCCCGCCTTTTTGGCATCCATCGCCCAACGCACCTTGTTGACCACGGCGGTCGAGGTCATTCCCGCGGGCTTGTCCACCACCAGCCAGCCGGAAATGTCGCGACCCTTGCGTTTGCGTCCCATCATGCACCTTGAATCTTGCTAAGGCGCGCGAGTTAACGGATCACTCTGCCGCTGTCAATTTGCGGGCGTTTCTTCGACCACGCCGACAATCGGCCCCAGCGAGAACCCCAGATCCGAGCGGTTGCTGGCCCGCTCATACATTCGCGAGATATTGCCGTCGAAAAACAGCGCGTTTGGTGTGCCAAGCACATCGCGGAACAGACGCCCGAACTCGTGGAAGGTGACATAATCTTCCGAGATCGCAAACACCGCCCGCGTACCATCGGAACTGGTGCCGACCCCATTGCGAATATAAAGCGAGGTCGAATCGGGCAAGAAGCGCGGATGCAGTTCTCCGTCGATCACCAGCATGGGGCCGGATTGGGTGGCAAAGCGGCAGGTGGGGGCCTGATCCACGTAATCAAGCGTTTCAAACACGTCCGCCCGGCCCTCACGGATGCAGAATATGCCATTGGGCAGCAGGCCAAAATTGCCGGGGCCGGGGTTGGCGATCACACGCATCTGCTCCTGCCCGTCCTCGACATAATGGCCAACGGGTGACCGGTCGTCGTGATACATGCCAGCGTTCATTGCAAAAGCCAGCCGTTTGCCTTCCGGGGCCAGCACTTCGTTGACCGTCGAGAAATGCCCCAATACCTGACCGTCTTCACCATTCAGGAACAGCCGCAGATCTTCATTGGCGGCATCAACGTTGCAAACCGTATAACGTTTGTCCTCATGGGTCAGCTTTTCACAAGTGACCGCGCCTGCCTGCGCGGCCCAGAGAAGCGTCGCCAGTGTGACAAACGTGCGGATCACTCGTCCAGATCGCGGCGCACCGCGTCCTGTTCGAACATGCGGCGGGTGTCGTCCAGACGATCAAACGTGTCATCCAGCCGAAAGCGCAGATCGGGCGCGAATTTCAGGCCGACTTTCTTGCCGACCATGCGCCGCAGCTCACCCTTGTTGCGGGCCAGCAGCTCGATCACATCCTCCTGCCCTCTGCCGCCAAGGGGCAGCACATAGGCGGTGGCGATCTTCAGATCGGGCGAGGTGCGCACCTCACCCACGGTGATCGACATGCGATTCAGGTCGGGGTCGTGGACATCTCCGCGCGCCAGAACTTCGGACAGGGTGCGGCGGATCAGTTCGCCGACACGCAGCTGCCGTTGGGACGGGCCGGGGCCATCGTGGAATTTGTTCTTTGCCATAATCCCCGATCTAAGCGCAAAGCGGGGCTTTGCCAAGCGGGCGCGAACCGGGTAGGAGGCTTTGAGCCGACTTAACGAAAAGGACCAGCGCAATGACCCATATTCCGGGGATCGTCATCACAGGGGCTTCGGGCCGTATGGGGCAGATGCTGATCAAGACCGTGACGGAAAGCGATCAGGCCCGTCTGGTCGGCGTGGTCGAACGCAAGGACCATGACTGGATCGGTCAGGATGTGGGCGAGGCTATGGGCGGGCAGGCACTGGGCGTCACCGTCACCGACGATCCGCTGGAAGCCTTTGCGCAGGCGCAGGCAGTGATCGACTTCACCGCGCCTGAGGCGACACTGGAATTCGCCGCGCTGGCGGCGCAGGCGCGCTGTGTGCATGTGATCGGCACCACCGGCATGTCCGGCGAACAGATCGCAGCACTGGAACCCGCGTCCCGCCATGCGGTGATTGTACGGGCCGGAAACATGAGCCTTGGCGTCAACCTGCTGGTCCAATTGACCAAAAAGGTCGCAGCCGCGTTGGATGAGGATTTCGATATCGAGATCATCGAAGGTCACCACCATCACAAGGTCGATGCCCCATCCGGCACCGCCTTGATGCTGGGAGAGGCCGCAGCCGAAGGGCGTGGCGTCAAGCTATCCGACGTGTCCGATCGGGGTCGGGACGGCATCACCGGCGCCCGCAAGCGCGGTGATATCGGTTTTCACGCTATTCGCGGCGGCGACATCGTGGGGGAACATGATGTTCTGTTCGCCGCCCCCGGAGAACGCATCGTTCTGCGCCATCTGGCCACCGACCGCGCCATCTTTGCCCGCGGCGCGTTGAAAGCGGCGCTGTGGGGGCAGGGCAAATCCCCTGGTCAATATGACATGGTGGATGTGCTTGGGCTGTAAGCCATAGACGGGCCGCTCGACGGCGTTACACTCGGGCGTATGCGGAACCTGACATCACGTGTGATGACCGGATTGGTGCTGGTCCTGTTCTATCTGACCCTGCTGCCCTTCGTCGCGCAGGGGTTTGACATGATCGGCGTCGGGCTGTCTGAGAGCGCGGCACAAAAAAGCTACTTGTTTGCCTATGACCAGAGTGTCGCTAATGCGGCGATGATGTTACATATCCTCGCCGGAACGGTGTTGGTGGCTCTTGTGCCGCTGCAACTGCTGAAAGGGCTTCGCCTGAAATACAATCGGTTTCACCGCAGCTTGGGCGTGGCTTTGATTGCTTTGGCTTTGATCACCGGGCTGGCAGGAATGACCTATATTCCCCTGCGCGGAACGATCGGTGGTCCGATGATGTCTGCAGCGTTTTTCTTGTATGGGCTCTGTCTGTTCACCGCAGCGCTCATAGTGGCGCACATGGCGATAATCGCGGATCGCCCGGGCCATTGGGCCTGGGGGTTGCGGCTGTTCTGGCTGGCGCTGGGGTCGTGGCTCTACCGAGTGCATTATACGCTTTGGTTTTTGATCACCGGAGGGCTTGGTTCCACGCCCGAATTCTCCGGGCTTTTCGACCGAATTCAGAATTTTGCTTTTTTTGTTCCTTATCTTGTCGCGGTGCAGATCTGGATTGTGGTCCGACCAAGGGCACAGCGCGATAGCCTAAACTTGTATCGAGACTACTCAGGGGTATAGGCTCGGCTAACCGGCGCCATCATCTCGAAAGCCGGGTATCCGGGAGATTACGTTATGATTAGATTTCCAATGATACTTCTGTCTGCCATTCTTGCGACAGCCGCCGACGCCCAACCCAGCGAGGCAGAGAAAAAAGCCCTTGAGGAATATTGCAGGGAAGACGTTGAGCGTCTGTGCAAGGGCGTGAAAATTGGCGGCGGTGCTATTGCGGAATGCTTAAAGGAACACGAACCCGAGATGTCGGTCGGCTGCCTAGAGGCATTAAAAAAAGCACGCGGCGAATAGGTGCTCAAATGTCCTTGATCTTGTCCGCTCGCAAAGGGCAAGCTAGGTAGACGCCGAACTCCCGCCCGATATCTGCGCTGACGCGGGCATGCACACGGCCTTGCCTGTCCAGAAAGCGTTGCTCGTCTTCAACCGGGAATATCCCCTCGTGCCAGATACCGGGGTGGATATACAGCCCGCGCGAACCGTCGCACCAGAACGCCACCACCTTTTCTGGTGTCAGGTTGTCGCCGGGCAGGGCGGCGGGGATGATGAAGGGCTTGTTGTCGAGCGGCCAGAACATCTGCCCGCCATCCGGGTGATAGTTCATGTGCCACAGCAGCACCTGATCGCGGGGCGCTGTTTGGTGGCTTGTCTGTGCCTGCTGCGGATCGGTGGACCAGCCGAGGACATAGTGGCCATTGACCGCTTCGTTCTCGCCATAAAGCACGTCACCCTTCCACTCGCCACGAAAGGTGCCTTCGACCCAGCCGCCTTCATCGCCGGTGCCATCGTCAATCGGCCGCCAGCCCTGCTGTGGCCAGCGGGTGATCTCGATTTGGAACCCTTCGGGATCATCGACCAGACACCCATAGCCTTTGACCGAAGCGTCCGTCGCGCGGATCAGGGGAACCTCGTGCCAGGGCAGCGAGGGTTTGGTACTGGCTTCAAAGATATATTCCGGGGCGTTCATGCGGCCTCCATGTGCTTGTCGACCATACGCTGCACCATCGGCGCAAAATGTGCAAAGTCAGGGGTTTCCATGTCGGCTCGTTTCCCGGCCTCATCCAGATAGCGGACCTGAATGATCTCTTTCAGGTTCGGGTTGGCCTCGAACGCGGCAACTTCTTCGGCGCTCATCGGACCACCTTGCAGTTCCAACGTGTGAACCGACGCCGCGGACAGGCGATTGAAATACTCGGGCTTGGTGGCACACAGATACCGCTTGGCCGCCACGTGATAGCGGCAGCAATCGGTGATGACCGAGGGGAAGAACTGCTCCAACACCTCGGCGCCCGCGTCCTCATGATGACGGTCTTCGGTGTCGTCGGGGTGGTAGGTGCCGAACTCGGATGTGAAATGGCCTATATCGTGCAGCAATGCGCCGACAATGATCTCGTCTGGCATCCCGTTCTGTTCGGCGATGGTTGCGCCTTGCAGCATGTGCTGGGCCATAGTGACAGGCTCGCCCAGATACTCTTCACCACCGCGGCGCGCAAAGATGTCGCCGATGAAGGCAACGATATTGTCCCGGTTCAGGGTCGAGAAATCGGGTTTCATTCCGCCGCCTCCGGTTGGGCCATCTCCATCACAGCCAGTGTGGACAGCAACCCGTCCTTGTCGGCGTAACATCCCTGCAACCAGCGCGATCCGGCCCCGGAATAGCCCAGCCGCGCGTGCAGGACGCGGGTGTTGTCGACAATAAAGCTTTCCCCCGGTTCCAGCTTGAACGACACGCCCATGGCCGGATCGTCGATGATATCACCCAATTGGCGATAGGCGGCGTAATATGCCTCCATCTTGTCAAACGGCACATCCACAAAGGGGGCAGAAGAGCGGTTGTTGAAGCGGATGCCGATCAGCTCGCCATCCGGTGACAACTCGATCATCGGACGGCGCGAACGCAGGCAGACCCCGTCCGAGCCCTTGTATTCGAACCGCGCCGGATATCCGGCCAGCAGGGCAAAGCCTTCGGGGTTTGCGTCACGCAGTTTTTCGATGGCGCGGAAGCCGTCAACAACGATGGAATCCCCGCCTTCAGCCGAGTTTTCCAGACAATAGAGGATTTGCAAGGTCGGCACCGGGTCGCGATAGGGGTTGTCGGTATGCGCCTGAAGGCCAAGCCCGGTATAGGCAAGGTTGGTCGGGTTCACCTCGGTTCGCACCTCGAAATAGGGGCCATAATTGGTTTCGCGGACATAGCCGAACAGGTCAGCGACCTTCAGCAGCGATTCAGGCTCGGTCGGGCCGCCGGTCAGCTTGGCAAAGCCGAACTCGGCCACAGCGGCCAGCCAGTTCCGCTTGACCTCGGGGTTGGCGTGCACCTGGAGCCAGTCGGCGCTAGGGGCGGCGATACCGCGTTCCCAAGTTGTGATGCCAGGGGCGGTCCAACCGGGTTCATGCGTCTGATCGCGGTCATAGCTGTTTTCGGCCAACCACGCGGCGGGAAAGATGACCGTTTTCCCTTCGGGCTGGAATGTGATCTGCAAATCACCGTCCACCACGTCCGCCGCGTCGACAGAGATATCCGCAGGGATATCGCCGATTGTGATCAGCCGCTGACCATTGCCGGGCGCGCGGGTTTCGGGGTCGAGCGCGTTGTCACGCAACCAGATAGCATGAAAGCGCGCGCGGGCGCCGTTGGCAAAATCCAACGTCACGATGGACGTGTCATGGGTGACTGTGCGCAGCATGGGGTGTCTCCTGTTCGGCGAACTGTACTTGAGGAAATACCTTGCGCATGACATTACGACAACTAATCCTTATTTCGACTAAGGGATGGAAATTCTTATGGATAGAAAACGGCGTGGCCTTCCGCCACTGGACTGGTTGCGGGTATTTGAAGCTGCGGGCCGCTTAGGGGGATTTTCAGCCGCAGCTCGTGAGTTTGGCCTGACGCAGGCGGCGGTCAGCCAGAGAATCGGCAACCTCGAGGTCTGGCTGGGCCGGTCGCTTTTCGTTCGCGAGGCGCGCGGCGTGTCGCTGACGGTTGAGGGAGAAAGCTATCTGCCATTGGTTCAGGAAAGCCTGACTGCGTTGGAGCGCAACACCGAAGATCTTTTCGGAAAGTCCCCCAGAGAGCTGCGCGTTGCGGGCATGAGTTCACATATCAACGCGCTGGTAGTGGCGCGATGTGCGGGGTTTCACATCGACCATCCCGAGGTCCGGTTGGTCACCGAATCCTTGGCATTGCGATCGGAACTGGATGAGGCCAGGACTTGGCTGCAAGTCCGATATGGTCGCGGCGTGTGGCCCAGACGAGAAGCGCAACTGATCGCGCAAGAAGTGCTGGCCCCCATGGCCGCGCCCGGAACGGAATGGGGTGCACCGTTGATCGAATTGCGCGGCGAACGGCCCGGCTGGCGCGAATGGGCACGCAACGCAGGCCAGCCGGACACTGCGCCTGCCTTGCTAAGCGTCGACTCGATGGGGCATGCGTTGACGGCAGCCGAACAGGGGCTTGGTGTAGTTTTGGGGTCAATCGCTTTGGCAAAGACGGCTTGCGCGGCCAGACGGTTGCACCTGCTCGGCCTACCCGCGTTGCCAACCCGCGACGGATACTGGCTGACATGGCCTGAGGGGCGGCTGCAATCCAGGCGGCAGCGTGCATTGGTTACCGGGTTTCTGGATTTGATTCGTCAGGATGCCTGACAGGGCCCATTTCAATGTTTGGTTTTGAGGTAATCCCGAGTTGCGGTATCCTGCAAGCAGGAGATTTCCGATGCCTGCATTTGTGTTCAACTTCCTTGCTGTCATCCTTATATCTATCCTGCCCGCGGGCAAACTGGCCGCCCAAAGCCCGCAGGATCTTGTGCAGTGGATCTATGTGTCACTGTCGCAACCGGGACTTCATGGTGTTCCCTATCTGTCTGCTCCAGAGCGTCGGCAGCAGTTCTTTTCCGACCGCCTTATCCGCCTGTTTGCCGCGAATGAATTTAAGGACGCCAACCACCAGCCGCCGTGCATCGGTTTTGGCGTCGATGTTTCCGGGCAGGACTATGACGCTGCAGAGATCTTGCGCACCCTGCAAATCGAGGCCGTGAACGAAGGCACCCGCCAGATCGTGCATGCAAGGTTCCGGAACTTCGGGAAACCCGAAATTGTGAGTTATGAATTTGCCCCGGTCGACGGGCATTGGCGAATCGATGACATCGCCGGCCAAGGATGGCGTTTGTCGGAAATACCTTGTGACGCAGCCAACGTCGCAGCGCCGTCAACCGAGCTTGCCGGATATTGTTATGTTCACGATGGAGGGACGCTGAGGATCGAACTCGACAGCACTGGTGCCGGTCTCTTCGACCTCGAAATCTGGGCGGCAACCGGTCATTTCTGCGGGATCAGAGGTAATTTGACCCCGACAACGACAGGATGGCTCTATCAGGAACAACTGTCCAACGGGGTGTTATGCCGCCTTGAGTTGGGAGTTACGCGGGATCAAGGAGTCAGGATCAACGACCCGCAACACGATTGCAAGTCGCACTATTGCGGAATGAAGGCCGCGATGGATGGCACGGAGTTCCCCAGGTCTTCGCAGGTCGATTGCGCGCAAGTTCCCCGCGATCAGAACTGAGCCTGTCAGAAGTCGATGGCGATGCCCTTTTTTTCCCAATCGCCATAGCGCGCCGGGTCGGGGCCGTCCCGCCCACCCAATTCCTTTGGCAACTCCTTTGCTACGGCCGCAGCATTCTTGCGACGTTCTTCGGCCTCGGCGAGCGCGCGTTTCGCGGCGGGAGAAAGGTCTTTGCGGTCGTCACTCATTGCATCGGGTTCCTTTTCGACTTTGCACTTGATATACGCCCACGTCCGTCCGACACAATGCGGGCGGAGGTCACATGCAAAAAGGCGGTATTCATGGCAGACAGCGCAACCTCGGCGCGGCGCAGCGCGATCTATCTGCTGGATCAAATTCTGGGTGAGGGTCGCCTGATGTCCGAATGTCTGGCCGCAGGAGCACTGGATCGGTTGTTACCCGAAGATCGGGCGCGCGCGCAGCGGCTGGCGCTGGAGACCCTACGCGGGCTTGAGCGCGCCGACCGGTTGCTGAGTGGTCATCTGAAGAAAGCGCCAGCCCTGACAGTCAAAAATGCGTTGCGGCTTGCAACGGTCGAACTTTGTCAGGGCGAGGCAGCGCACGGCGTTGTGAATTCGGTGGTTGAGATCGTTGGCCGCAGTCGCAAGCACGGGCGACTCAAGGGGCTGGTCAATGCCGTTCTCCGAAAGATCGCCGCAGAAGGGCCTGATGCGTGGCCGCGCATGCGGGTGCCTCGCATGCCCGAATGGTTACGCGGGCCGTTGATTGAGGCATGGGGAAAAGAGGCTGTCACCGGGATCGAGCACGCACATTTTGCAGGTGCGCCACTGGACCTGACAGTGAAGCCGGGCGCCGAAGCGCCCGACGGTGAAAAGCTGCCAACCGGATCGATCCGATTGCACGGCACCCATCAGGTGTCGGTCCTTCCCGGATTTTCCGACGGAAACTGGTGGGTTCAGGATGCTGCGGCTGCATTGCCTGTAAAAATATTGGCCGCGCA
The DNA here is from genome assembly GCF_059612585.1 of Ruegeria sp. YKSF57. Taxonomy (NCBI): domain Bacteria; kingdom Pseudomonadati; phylum Pseudomonadota; class Alphaproteobacteria; order Rhodobacterales; family Roseobacteraceae; genus Ruegeria; species Ruegeria sp. YKSF57. Next base: position 40,821 of record NZ_JBXWQW010000017.1, read on the forward strand.
ATCCGGAGAGCGTGTTCTGGATTTGTGCGCGGCACCGGGCGGCAAGACGATGCAACTTGCCTCCTTCGGCGCCAAGGTTACGGCGCTGGACATTTCCGAGACCCGTATGGCGCGCGTGCGGGAGAATCTGGCGCGCACCGGGTTGCAAGCTGAGTTGATCATAGGCGACGCGCTGGAGCACGGGGGTACCTATGACGCGGTGCTTCTCGACGCGCCATGTTCAGCGACCGGAACCATCCGGCGGCATCCCGACCTGCCCTTTGCCAAGGACGGTTCGGAATTCGGTCCGCTGATCGAGTTGCAGGCGAAAATGTTGGCACACGCCTGGACGCTGGTGAGGCCCGGTGGTCGGTTAGTCTATTGCACCTGTTCGCTGTTGCCCGACGAAGGCGAGGTTCAGGTCGAGGAGGCGCTGGAGCTGTTCCCCGATATGGCGGCGGACCGAAGCATATCAAATCTTCCGGGTGTTGACACCAACTGGATCACCGAAGAAGGCGGCCTGCGTCTGCGCCCGGACTACTGGCCTGATCGAGGTGGAATGGACGGATTTTACGTCGCGTGTTTGCACAAAGCAGGCTAAGATGGACTCTTTTCGGTGACACGGCACCGATGACCCGCTATTTTCGCGTTCAAACGCCATAGAGCGTAAGAGGCAGGGGAACGAGATGTCCGGCCCGCGTACAATTTCCAGCAGATGGGGGCGGTTTCAGAACCGTCTTTATGTGCGCCTCAGTCAGCGTCGAAAGGCAATTGCCGGTTTCGTGTCCCAGCCAGAGCCGCGAACTGTCGGTTCCTTCGCGCGTGGACGGCAACTTGTGGCGGGCAACTTGCTGTTCGCTGGCTACCTCGTCGAATCTCAGGACAGTGGTTTGTGGGAAGTCGAGGCCCCGAATGCAGCCTTTGACGCCGAGAGGCATGGGTTCGTTTGGCTTGACGACCTGGCTGCGGTCGGCGACCCGAATGCTCGCGAAAAAGCGCAACTTTGGCTGTGGGGCTGGATAGAGACTCAGGGACAGTCCTACGGTTCCGGATGGGCTCCTGACCTGACCGGCAGACGTTTGATCCGCTGGATCAATCATTCGGCCTTCCTGTTACGCGGAACTGATGACGCCCACAGCGAGGCATTCTTGCGCTCATTGGCCCAACAAACCTGGTACCTGTCGAAACGCTGGTACCAGACGACACCGGGCCTGCCGCGTTTCGAGGCTCTGTGCGGCCTTATCTATGCCAGCCTGGCACTGGAAGGTTTCGAGGCTTTGGCCGATCCCGCGATCAAGGCTTTGGGAAAGGAATGCAAAACTCAGATCGACGAGACTGGCGGAATTCCCACCCGTAATTCCGAAGAATTACTGGAAGTGTTCACGTTATTGACATGGACGGCGGCAGCGCTGCATGACGTCGGACGCGGAACTCCCTCTGACCACACGGCGGCCATCAAGCGGATTGCGCCCACCCTTCGTAGCCTGCGCCACACAGATGGGGGTCTGGCCCGCTTCCACGGCGGCGGGCGCGGTCTGGAAGGACGGCTCGATCACGCGCTTGCACAAAGCGGCGTCAAGCCACATCATCCCGTCGGATTGGTGATGGGATACGCCAGATTGTCGGCGGGCCGCACAAGCATCGTGGTCGATGCGAGTTCACCGCCTATCGGGCGCGCATCGTATAACGGTCACGCCTCGACCCTGGCATTCGAGTTGACATCAGGGCGGCGGCCTTTGATCGTCAATTGCGGCTCTGGGGAGAGTTTCGGAATGGAGTGGCGCCGCGCGGGTCGGGCAACACCGTCACATTCAACCTTATGCCTGGACGGCTATTCCAGTGCTCGCCTGACTGGGTCGCACAAGGGTACCGAGTTCGAGGAATTGACTGATGGACCGGCAAACGTGCCCGTTGAAATCGAAGAGACCCATGGCGGAGTACGTTTTCAGGGTGCACATGACGGTTACATCAAGGCTTTGGGGCTGACTCATGCACGCACTCTGGACCTTGCGTTTGACGGCCGGGAGCTGACGGGCGAGGATCTTTTGCTGGCCTTGGGTGATGCGGCCAAGCGCCGGTTTGACGGGGCGGTCGACGCATCGGGGCTGACCGGGATTGGAATCGACGTCCGTTTTCACCTGCATCCCGACATCGACGCCGCGCTGGATCTGGGTGGCGCGGCGGTATCGATGGCGCTCAAAAGCGGGGAAATCTGGATCTTTCGGCATGACACACCTTGCGAGTTGTCATTGAAACCAAGCGTTTATCTTGAAAAAGGTCGATTAAAGCCACGCGCGACAAAACAGATCGTTCTATCCGGGCGCGCAATGGAGTATGCGACGCGCATCCGGTGGTCGTTGAGCAAGGCCCATGATACAGCTGTTGCCGTTCGCGACGTAAGCCGGGACGAACCCGATTTCGACTGATCCGCATAAGGACCCCGAACACATGACCGACCTTCACCCCGTGCGCCGCGCGTTGCTTTCCGTATCCGACAAGACCGGACTGATCGAACTGGGACAGGCTTTGGCAGACCGCGGGGTAGAACTGCTGTCGACCGGCGGCACCGCCAAGGCATTGCGCGATGCCGGGTTGGCCGTGAAAGACGTGAGCGACGTGACCGGGTTCCCCGAAATGATGGATGGGCGTGTAAAGACATTGCATCCGATGGTGCATGGCGGCCTGCTGGCGCTGAGAGACAATGACGCCCATGTCGCGGCAATGAAGGAACATGACATCGGCCCAATCGACCTGCTGGTCGTAAACCTCTATCCGTTCGAGGCGACGGTGGCCAAAGGCGCAGACTATGACACCTGCATCGAGAATATCGACATCGGTGGCCCGGCGATGATCCGCGCGGCGGCCAAGAACCACGCCTTTGTCAACGTGGTGGTCGACGTCGAAGATTACGAAAAACTGTTGGGCGACATGGATCAGCACAACGGCGCGACCTGCCCGAAATTCCGTCGCAAGCTGGCGCAAAAGGCCTATGCCCGTACCGCCGCCTATGACGCGGCCGTGTCGAACTGGCTGGCCGGTGCGCTGGAGTTGACGGCCCCCAAGCGTCGCGCCTTTGCCGGAGAGCTGAAACAGACACTGCGTTATGGCGAGAACAGCCACCAGACAGCGGCGTTCTATACCGATGGATCGAACCGGCCTGGAGTGGCCACGGCTGTCCAGCTGCAGGGCAAGGAACTGAGCTATAACAATATCAACGACACCGATGCCGCGTATGAACTGGTGGCGGAATTCGATCCGCGCGACAGCGCTGCCGTTGCGATCATCAAACACGCCAACCCCTGTGGCGTGGCGACAGGCGCGACGCTGGTCGAGGCGTATCAAAAGGCATTTGATTGTGACCGAACTTCGGCCTTTGGCGGTATTGTCGCACTGAACCGGCCACTCGACGCGGAAACCGCAACCAAGATCGTCGAGATTTTTACCGAAGTCGTCATCGCCCCCGGCGCATCGGACGAGGCAAAGGCCATCTTCGCCGCCAAGAAAAACCTGCGCCTTTTGCTGACCGACAGTCTGCCTGACACTCGCCAACCGATTGTAGCCTACAAGCAGGTCGCGGGGGGTATGCTCGTGCAGGACAAGGATGTGGGTTACGTGGGCATCAAAGACCTGAAGATCGTGACCGACAAAGCACCGACCGAGGCACAGATGCAGGATCTGCTTTTCGCGTGGAAAGTCGCCAAGCATGTGAAGTCCAACGCGATTGTCTATGTCAAAAACGGTGCCACCGTGGGTGTGGGCGCGGGACAGATGTCGCGTCTGGACAGCGCGAATGTGGCCGCTGCCAAGGCAGAACGCATGGCTGCCGAACTTGGCCTGAATGAAAGCCTTGCCAAAGGGTGCGTCGTGGCCTCGGATGCGTTTTTCCCCTTCCCGGACGGTTTGCTCGAGGCCGCCGCTGCTGGTGGAGCCTGCGTCATTCAGCCAGGTGGCTCAATGCGCGATGACGAGGTGATCAAAGCCGCCAACGATGCTGGTCTGGCCATGGTCTTCACCGGTATGCGGCATTTCCGGCATTGATGCGTTTCCGTCTTCTTCTCTGGGCCACGGCACTGGCTTTGCTGGCTGACCAGTTCAGCAAGTTTCTGGTCGTTCATGTCATGGATGTGGCCCATCGCGGCAGCATTGACGTGCTGCCGCCACTGCTTGTTTTCCGCTATGGTGAAAATCGGGGTATCAATTTCGGGCTGTTCCAAGGCGACGGCGATGCTGGTCGCTGGCTCCTGATTGGCCTATCACTCGTAATCTGTGCCGTTGTTATGATCTGGTTGCGCCGAGGGGTACGGTCGAAACTCATGCTGGTCAGCGGTGGGCTGTTGATCGGCGGTGCCTTGGGCAACGTCGTGGATCGCCTGGTTTTCGGGTATGTTCAGGATTTCCTGAATATGTCCTGCTGCGGCATTCAAAACCCCTTTGTTTTCAACATCGCCGATGTATTCATCTTTGCGGGCGCTGTTGGCCTTGTGATGCTGGATGGCAAAAAGGCCCCGTGACGGGCTGAACGAAATGGGCTAAAAGCGCCTGAAACAGGCTGGAGATAACCATGCGGATGCCGCTGGCGATAATCGTTGTGACTGCTGCCGTCGCTTTGACGGGATGTGCGAACAATGGGCTCAAGAATATCCGTGCGCAGGGACCGGGCCCGGATGAGTTTGCGGTGCTGCCAGTCAAACCGCTGACTTCGCCCAAGGATTATCAATACTTGCCGGCCCCGACGCCTGGTGGCGGCAACCTGACGGACCCGAATCCGGTTGAAGATGGAATCGTCGCCCTTGGAGGCAGCGCCGCGGCATTAAACGCAACAGCCATTCCCTCATCCGACGCGGCACTCGTAACGGCATCGAGCCGGTACGGTGTACCCGCGAATACCAGACAGGTTGTGCAGGAGGAAGACGCCCGGTTCCGCGAGCGTCAGGGTCGCCTTTCAAGCCTCCGCTTGCTCCCGGTCGACCGGTACGAGCAGGCCTATCGCAGTCAGTCAATCGACCCCGATGTTCAGAACGATGCGTTGCGGCGACAGGGCTATGCCACACCATCGGCACCACCGCCGTTCAATGAATAATTCTTAACTTTCTGTCATCTCTCTTGAACCCGCGCGTCGCCATCGTAGGTTGACACCTGTAACGACACGGAGGACGTCGCATGGTCCGGGCATTGGCGCTGTCAGCCGCCCTGCTTTCCGCAACCCCGCTATCCGCCGAGACGGGGCGGGAAGCGGTCACGACCTTTACGCTGGACAACGGCATGGATGTGGTGGTGATTGAAGATCACCGCGCACCCGTGGTTCAGCACACTGTCTGGTACAGGGCCGGGTCGGCAGACGAACCGGTCGGATCGTCAGGGGTTGCGCATTTTCTGGAGCATTTGCTGTTCAAGGCCACAGACACCTTGAAGGCCGGCGAGTTTTCGGCAACCGTGGCGGCCAATGGCGGTACCGACAATGCCTTCACCTCATACGACTACACGGCGTATTATCAGCGGGTTGCAGCGGATCGGCTGGAGTTGATGATGCGGATGGAGTCGGATCGGATGCGCAACATCCGCCTGACTGAGCAGGATATAGCGACAGAACGCGGCGTGATCCTGGAAGAGCGCAACCAGCGCACCGAGAACAACCCCCGTGCCCTGTTCGGCGAACAGATGAATGCCAGCCAGTATCTCAACCACCGCTACGGCGTGCCGATCATTGGTTGGAAGCACGAGATGGAGGAGCTGGATCTGGAGGATGCGTTGTCCTTCTATCAGACCTACTATTCTCCCAATAACGCGATCCTCGTGGTGACGGGCGACATCAACCCGGATGAGGTCGAAGACCTGGCCGAAAAGTACTATGGTGCAATTCCGGCCAACCCGGACCTTCCGGACAGAATGCGTTCGCAAGAGCCGCCGCAAACCGCTGAACGCCGGTTGATCTACAAAGACCCTCGTGTGTCGCAACCTTATGTTCAACGCAGCTATCTTGCTCCCGAACGGGATGCCGGAAATCAGGAAAAGGCCGCAGCGCTGTTCATGCTGGCAGAGTTGCTGGGCGGTGGAACCACATCCTATCTGAACGAAAAACTGCAGTTCGAAACGCAAAAAGCAGTTTATGCCAGCGCGTTTTACAAGGATGTCTCGCTGGACGACACCAGCTTTGATTTCATTGTTGTTCCGGCAGAAGGCGTTTCGTTGCAAGAGGCTGAAGAGGCGATGGATCACGCAATTGCTGATTTCATTGCCGAAGGAGTCAAGCAGGAAGACTTGGATCGGATCAAGATGCAACTGCGCGCCGCTTTGGTCTATGAGCGCGACAATGTGGATGGCATAGGCAATCGGTACGGCGCCGCGCTGACCAGCGGCCTGACGGTCGAGGACGTGCAGGTGTGGCCGGATATCCTTCAAGCCGTAACCGGCGAAGACATCGTCGCCGCTGCGCGTGATGTGCTGCGGTCCGAAACATCCGTGACAGGTTGGTTAATGCGAGACGGGGAGGTGACGCAATGAGAGCTTTCTTTACAGCCGTGATAGCAGTCTTCATTGCTCTGCCCACCTGGGCGGAGATCCAGATACAAGAAGTCACGTCGCCCAAGGGTATCAAGGCTTGGTTGGTCGAAGATCACTCCATCCCGTTTACCGCGCTGGAGTTGCGGTTTCGCGGAGGAACGTCGCTGGACAACCCCGAAAAGCGTGGCGCAGTCTACCTGATGAGCGGGTTGTTGGAGGAAGGCGCCGGCGACATGGATGCGCAGACCTATGCGCGGGCGCTTGAATCGCTGGCGGCTTCGTTTTCCTACCAGGCGACGGATGATTCCGTGGCTATCTCGGCGCGGTTCCTGACTGAAAACCGCGATGACGTCATCGATCTGTTGCACACCACAATCCACGAACCGCGTTTTGGTCAGACGGCCATCGACCGGGTACGGGCGCAGGTTCTGTCGGGTCTTAGGTCAGATGAAAAAGATCCTAACGACATTGCCGGTCTCAACTTTGCCAAGATGGCCTATGGCGATCATCCTTATGGTGCCGACGGTAAAGGAACGCTGGAAAGCGTGTCCTCTCTTACCCGCGATGATATCGTTGCGGCCTATGAAGGCGTGTTCGCCAAAGACCGTCTTTACGTTGGGGCGGTCGGCGATATCACTCCCGAAGAGCTTGGCGCGCTGCTGGACAAGCTGATTTCCGGTCTGCCCGAAACCGGAACACCTATCCCAGGAAAGGCCGAAGTCAGCATCTCTGGCGGCGTCAGTGTCGTCGATTTCGACACGCCGCAGTCAGTGGCCTTGTTTGCACAAAAAGGCATGGACCGGGACGATCCCGATTTCTTTGCGGCCTATCTGCTGAATCACATACTTGGTGGTGGTGGATTCGAAAGCCGGCTGATGCAGGAGGTTCGCGAAAAGCGCGGCCTGACATATGGCGTCTATTCCTATCTGGTGCCCAAGGATCTTGCCTCGGTTTATATGGGTTCGGTTGCATCGGCCAATGACCGGATAGCCGAGGCGATCGAGGTGATTTCGGCCGAATGGAAACGCGCTGCCGTTGAGGGCGTTACCCAGAAAGAATTGTCCGATGCCAAAACCTATCTGACCGGAGCCTATCCCTTGCGATTTGACGGCAACGGCCAGATTGCGGGGATCATGGTGGGCATGCAGATGGAGGGATTGCCCATCGACTATATCACCACCCGCAACGATCAGGTGAATGCGGTAACACTCGATGATGTCAATCGCGTCGCGCGCGAATTGCTGGACCCCGAAGGTTTGCATTTCACCGTCGTGGGAAAACCGGTTGGGCTGGAAACCACCAATTGAGCATGGCAGATCAAGATTTGCGTTTTGAGCCCCTCAGCATCTGACCGATCATCTGACCCGGTCACCCTGATCCGCGCTGGTACAGGGCGCCATCCACCGACAGGACTGTTCCGCTGATATAACCGGCCATGTCGGATGCCAGAAACAGGCAGGCATTGGCGACATCTTGAAGTGTTCCCCAGCGCCCAAGGGGAACGTCCGCCAGAAACATCTTTTCCGCCTCGGGCGTCGGAGCCAGACGCTTTGCCCCTTCGGTCCCCTCGATGAACCCCGGCAAACCGAATTCACGCGGATACCTTCGATGCCCCATTCCAAAGCCAACGTCCGGGTGACCTGGTCCACGCCCGCCTTGGCGGCACAAACATGGGACTGTCCTTCGTAAGGCAGCCAGGATTGCGGGGCCGAGATGTTTATGATGCTGGCTCCGGGACGATTTAGGAGGGGATAGGCCGCTTTCATTACGTGGATCGTACAATGTCGATGACGGTCTTGAAGGCATTGACAGACATCTCAGCCGCCAGCGCTGGAAAGTTGCCTGCCGCACCTGAAATCAGCACATCGAAGTCCCCGAATGTGTCGTGGAACAGTTTGAGGCCGGCGGCGACGGCTTCGGGGTCACGGACATCAAAGGCCTCTCCGATGGCCTCCGACGCACCAGCGCCCTTAAGTGCCAATACAGTACCATCAACCTTGGTTCGCGACCGGCTTGCCACCGCCAGTTTGGCTCCCGACGCCGCGAATGCTTTGGCAATACCGCGATTGATACCACTGGTGCCGCCGATCACGACGACCGACTTACCTGAAAAATCCATGCAGGCCTCCCGTATTGGGAGCCCTATTCACCGTAGGGCACCCAAATGTTCTTGATCTCGGTGGCAGCCTGCAGGAAACGGCGGGAATGATCGATGTTCCAATCGGTTGCCGTCGCGTTATTGACCCACGTCCTTTTGAGATTGCCTGACGAGACCTCTTCTATCTCGGCCGAAAGATCGGAAGAGGAGAAGCTCCAGACAGCGTCTACGTTCAGGTGAGAGGCCAGCGGCTTGGCAATCTCGGCATGGCTGCCGGTCAGGATGTTGACCACACCCGCCGGAACATCTGATGTCTCAAGGACTTGGTAAAAATCCGTTGCCACCAGCGGATAGGGTTCGCTTGCGGCCAGAACGACCCGATTACCCATGGCAATTGCCGGCGCCATGGCCGAGACGAGACCCAACAAAGGCGCCTCGTCCGCACAGAGAACACCGATGACACCAACCGGTTCCTTCATTGCGATGGCAACACCTCGGATCGGAACGCCATGCACCTGACCGTCATATTTGTCGGCCCAGGCGGCGGCGGAGAACAGACGTTGGATTGATGCCGCGACCTCGGTTGCACCACCTTTCCTGCCAGTCATGGCATCGATGCGGCCCGCAAATTCATCCGCGCGAGCCGAGAGGTTCTCACCAATGTAATACAGGATCTGCGCACGCAAGTGGCCGGTGGTCTTGGACCAGCCTGCGGCACCCGCAGCGGCCTCGACGGCGTTGCGCACGTCCTTTCGGTTGGCAAGACCGACATGCCCCAATAGCCCGGACTTGCCCCAAACAGGTCTCGAATAACCACCATCCGGGCGCACTTGCTTGCCGCCGACATACATCTTGGCGGTGCGGTCGATCGGATCGACCGGAGCCCCTTCGCCTGTTGCGGATTCGAGCTTTTCCAGCCGCCTGACCTTACCTTTGGGCTTGGTATAGGCGCTCAACCCCTCCCAGCCGCCTTCGCGACCAAAACCGCTTTCGCGCACACCGCCGAATCCGGCCGCGGCGTCAAACAGATTGGTGGCGTTCACCCAAACTACGCCCGCGACCAGCTTAGGCGCGATATCCAGCGCCAGGTTCACATTCTCGGTCCAAACCGTCGCGGCCAGCCCGTAGCGGGTATTGTTGGCCAGTTCGACCGCTTCGTCAGGTGTTCGAAACGTGGATGACACCAGAACCGGCCCAAAGATTTCTTCTTGCATCAACGGGTCCGACGTCTCGAGACCCGAGATCAGAGTCGGAGGGTAGTAACAGCCGTTTTCTGGCAACTCACAAGCCGCATGATACACTTGGCCAGCGATATTGCTTTCGACCATGCTCTTGACGGTCTGCAACTGGATCGGATCGACAACCGCGCCCACGTCGATACATTTGTCCAGCGGATTACCGACGCGGAGCTTGTCCATTCGTGCGCGCAGTTTGTCGTGGAAACGATCGGCGATGCCCTCCTGCACCAGCAGGCGTGAACCGGCGCAGCAGACCTGACCCTGATTGAACCAGATCGCATCGACCAGACCTTCGATCGCGGAATCAATATCAGCGTCATCAAAGACGATATAGGCGGACTTGCCGCCCAGCTCCAAGGTCAGCTCCTTGCCCGAGCCAGCGGTTGCCTCGCGAATGCGCCGGCCCACGGCGGTCGAGCCGGTAAAGGCGATCTTGTCCACGTCCGAGGCCACGATCATTTCGCCCACGGCACCGTCTCCAGTGACGATGTTGACGACACCCTTCGGCAGACCGGCCTGTGTGCAGATATCGGCAAACAACAGCGCCGTCAGCGAGGTAAATTCAGCCGGTTTCAGAACCACCGTATTCCCCATCGCCAACGCAGGCGCGATCTTCCACGCCAACATCAGCAATGGAAAGTTCCACGGAATGATCTGGCCGCACACACCCAGCGCCTCGGCCTCGGGCAACTCGCTTTCCATCAGCTGCGCCATTCCGGCGTGATAGTAGAAATGTCGCTGCACCAGAGGAATGTCGATATCCCGGCTCTCGCGGATCGGCTTGCCGTTGTCCAGGCTCTCCAGCACCGCAAACAGGCGCGAGTGTTTCTGCAGCAGCCGCGCAAGGGCATAAAGATACCGGGCACGGCCGGCTCCGCCGAGCTGTTCCCATTTCAGTTGCGCCTTGCGCGCGGCGGCAACAGCGGCATCCACATCGGCTTGCGTAGCTTGTGTCAGCATCGCAAGGACTTCGCCGGTCGCGGGGTTCCGGCTTTCGAAACCCTGGCCGGGTTTCGTAAAAACGCCGTCGATGAAATGACCGAACCGGTCGCCTTGATCCACCAGCCAGGCCAGCGCTTCGGCAGCGCTTTCGGGAGCGGGTCCGTAGTCCATGGTCTCGAAAATCTCTTTGACTGTCATTGTTCTTTCCTCAGCCCATAGAGTGACGGTGGCCAGCGGAATATCTGCCGGTGACGTGATGTTCCAACTGCCGCTCGATATCGCCAAGCAGTGACGAGGCACCAAAGCGGAACAGATCCGGCTCCAGCCAGCGGTCGCCCAGCTCGTCCTTGATCAGTGAAAGGTAAACCAGCGCATCTTTGGCTCTCGAAATGCCTCCGGCAGGTTTGTAACCGACACGGGATCCGGTGCGATCATAGAAGTCGCGAATAGCGCGGATCATGACCAGCGAGACAGGCAGAGTGGCGTTGACGCTTTCTTTGCCGGTCGAGGTCTTGATGAAATCCGCCCCAGCCATCATGCACACAAGCGAGGCGCGTGCGACATTGCGTAGGCTACCAAGTTCGCCAGTCGCAAGGATCGCTTTGACATGAGCATTTCCGCAGGCAACGCGAAATGCTTTCATCTCATCGTAAAGCGCCTGCCAGTCACCCGAAAGCACATGACGGCGCGAAATCACGATGTCGATCTCGTCTGCCCCCACCTTCACGCTTTCCTCGATCTCGGCCACACGCAGATGGAACGGCGATAGGCCGGCCGGGAAGCCTGTCGAAACAGCAGCAACTGGAATTCCGGTGCCCTTTAGCGCATCCACTGCCGTTTCGATCATGTCATGGTAGACACAAACCGCGCCCGTGGTGATCATTGGCATACCCAGTGCATCCAGCAACGATGCCGAGACCGGCTGCCGCGCCTTGGAGCACAGACGCCGCACCCGGCCCACCGTGTCGTCCCCTGAAAGCGTCGTCAAGTCAATCATGGTGATCGCTTTCAGCAGCCAGGCTGCCTGATAATCCTTCTTCACTGAACGACGGCCCGGCAGGGTCGCGGCACGACGTTCGATGGCTGAGGTATTGGCCTGCACCGCACGTATCCAATCCAGATCAAGGTTCATGCCGGGATTTCGGGGCTCTGTCACCTGTGGCAGATGCGCGGTGCGCACGGGGCTGGACGGGCTCTGCGTTTCCATCGTCGCTTCCTTTGGGAGGGTCATTTGCCAAATTCGCATGAGCTGAACAGGATTGGAAGATACTCAGATGCAGGATTGCGGGATTTTTTGACCATACGGACAAATTACTGATCTTTTTTGCGATTAATTCTCAATTGCGTTGACTTACTTGCGAATGGTTCGCATATTCAGCTCGGATACAGCGCGAAAAACAGGAGTCGTCATGATTCGCCGCAGCTTTATATTGGCAATGGGATTGGCCGCAGCTCTGCCTGTGGCATCTTGGGCCGAGACACCGCTCAAGGTCGTTGCCACAACTGGCATGATCGCGGATGCGGCTCGTCAGGTTGGCGGCGAACAAGTTGAGGTCAAGGGCCTGATGGGCCCCGGTGTTGATCCGCATGCCTATCGCCAGACTCGCAGCGATATCGTCGCGATGACCCGCGCCGACCTGGTTCTGTGGCACGGCCTTTATCTGGAAGCGCAGATGGAAGAGTTTTTTCACGATCTCGACCGCAAGCGCAACGTGGTGGCCGTTGCTGAGGGGGTCGACAAGGCCAAGCTGCGTGCCCATGACGATTATGCCGACAAATACGACCCGCATGTGTGGATGACGCCCGAACTGTGGCGAGACGTAGTCGTACAGGTTCAGGTCGCCCTGACGGAAACACGTCCGGAATCCGCCGATTTATTTGCCGCGAACGCTGCAAAACATCTTATCGACATTGACCGCCTGACTACTTATGCACATCAGACACTGGAAGCTGTGCCCGAGAACAACAAGGTCTTGGTCACCGCCCATGATGCATTCGGATATTTCGGTCAAAGCTTCGGCTTTGAGGTAATGGGCATTCAGGGCATCTCGACCCAGTCAGAGGCTGGCCTGAATCGCATAGGCGAATTGGTGGATACGCTTGTCGAACGCAAGATATCGGCCGTATTCGTCGAAAGCTCGGTTTCCGACCGGTCCATGCGCGCCCTGATCGAGGGGGCTGCGGCCAAGGGGCACGAGGTCACCGTCGGGGGCGAGTTGTTCTCGGACGCGATGGGCGAGGACGGCACCTATGAAGGCACCTATCTTGGGATGCTCGACCACAACATCACCGTCATTGCCGGAGCACTGGGAGTGGACGTTCCAGCGCGCGGTATGGACGGCAAATTGTCGGCTGGGTTTTGAGTGATGCTTGAACTCGCCACCAGCCACGGCTCCACGGTTCCAGCCATCGATGTGAGCGGCAGCCCCTTGGCAATCCGGGGCATGACGGTATCTTATGGGCAGAAACCCGCGGTGTTCTCGCTGGACATGACTGTGCAGCAGGGGGCGATGACAGCAATCATTGGCCCGAACGGCGCTGGGAAATCGACTTTGCTCAAGGCCGCTTTAGGGATCATCAAGCCGCTTTCGGGACAAATCACCATCTTTGGCAAACCTTTGGAAGCCCAACGCGCCCGCATTGCCTATGTCCCTCAGCGCGCCAGTGTGGACTGGGATTTTCCGACCCGCGTGATCGACGTCGTACTGATGGGGCTTTATCGCGAGCTTGGCTTGTTGGGTCGGGTTCGCGACCGCCATCTTTCACATGCGATGGATTGTTTGAACCGGGTCGGCATGCGCGACTTTGCGGATCGCCAAATCGGGCAGTTGTCTGGCGGCCAGCAACAGCGTGTGTTTCTGGCCCGCGCACTGGCACAGGATGCCGATCTGTACCTGCTGGATGAACCTTTCGCAGGCGTGGATGCCGCGACGGAAAAAGCGATCATCGCGGTTTTGAAGTCGCTTAAGGATGCTGGCAAGACCGTTATTGTTGTACATCACGATCTGGCGACAGTGACCGACTATTTTGACCATGTTCTGTTGATCAATACCAGCAAAGTGGCCGAAGGTACCGTAGCCGAGGCCTTCACCGCCGAGACCCTGCAAGCGACTTATGGCGGGCGTCTGGCTACGGCGCAGATCGACCAGATATCAAGCGCCTTAGGGTAAAAGCATGCTCTGGGAAGCGTTGACCCTGCAGCTTGGCTACAATGCGTCTCTGGTCGCAATCGGTGCGACATTGCTGGGGGTCGCCGCTGGCGTGACCGGCACATTTCTGTTCTTGCGCAAACGCGCTCTGGTCAGCGATGCGATCAGCCACGCCACGCTCCCTGGCGTTTGTCTGGCCTTCATGGCGATGGTGGCGTTGGGAGGGGACGGCCGCAATCTGATTGGGTTGCTGGCTGGCTCGGCGTTGTCGGCGTGGATCGGGCTTTTATGCATGAACTTGCTGACCAGCCGGACTCGTCTGGCCGAAGATGCGGCAATCGGATCGGTTCTGTCCGTATTTTTTGGTCTTGGCATCGTTCTGCTGACAGTAATCCAGACCATGGGCGTGGGTCGTCAGGCCGGGCTGGAAGGGTTCCTGTTGGGATCGACGGCAGGCATGCTTTGGGCCGATGCATTGGTGATCGCCATCGGTGGGGCTGCGACCCTTGCACTGGTGATGTTGATCCGTCGTCCCATGATGCTGGTGGCCTTTGATCCCGAATACGCCGCTGCGCGCGGATTGCCTGTGAATCGAATTGACTTGGCAATGATGGGCCTGGTCATGGCCGTAACCGTAGTTGGCCTGAAAATCGTCGGCCTGATCCTGATTGTGGCGCTGCTGATCATTCCCCCGGTCACTGCACGTTTCTGGTCGGAACGCTCGGACAGGGTTGTCCTCCTCAGCGGTATGACCGGAGGGCTGGCGGGTTTTCTGGGAGCGGCATTGTCCGCTTCGGCCCCCAACTTGCCAACCGGACCAATCATCGTTCTGGTCAGCTTTGCCTTTTTCGCCCTGTCCCTGTTCCTCGCGCCCGGACGCGGCGTATTGGCCGCGGTGATGCGGCATCTGCGGTTCCAGCGTCGAGTACATATGCGTCAGGGGCTTTTGGCACTGGCGCAGGGGCAGACGATCTATGAACCTTTGACCTTGCGCCTGTTACGCCGGGCCGGGCTGGTGCGCCGCGACGGGGTTCCGACCGATCAGGGGCGCGCGCGCGCTGCCAAGGCACTAAGGGACGAGAAACGATGGGAAATCGTACGCGCCGATCTGGCGCACGAGGCGACGGCGGCGCTTTACGACGGTCTGCGTGATATCGAAACTGTACTTACCCGCGACCAAATTGCGGAAATTGACCATCGGATCGGTGGTCCTAAAGAGATGCTGACATGAGCGGCGAAGAGTTTGTCCCCCTGTCCCTGACACCGCTGCTGATCGGCATCTGCGCCGCTGTCGCCTGCGCTTTGCCCGGGAATTTTCTGGTGTTGCGTAAGCAGGCCCTGATTGGAGACGCAATCAGCCACGTGGTTTTGCCCGGGATCGTTGTGGCATTTCTGCTGACCGGGGTCATCGCGGCAGGGCCGATGATGCTAGGGGCCGCCGGCGCGGCAATTCTGGCAGTTGCCCTAATTGAGTCCATCCGCCGCCTCGGACAAATCGAACCGGGCGCCGCAATGGGCGTCGTTTTTACCACGATGTTCGCGGGCGGTGTCTTGTTGCTGGAACAAACCGACACTTCAACAGTGCATCTCGACGTCGAGCACGCGCTTTATGGCAACCTAGAAAGCCTGATTTGGCTGGATGCAACCGGTTGGTCGTCTCTGCTTGATCCTCAAGCATTGGCGGCACTCCCAGCGGAATTGCCGCGCATGGCGCTGACGCTGACCGCCGTTTGCCTGTTCACATGGTTGCTGTGGCGTCCGCTCAAGATCTCTACCTTTGACGAAGGGTTTGCGCGCACGATTGGCGTCCGCACCAATCTGCTGGGTCTGGCGCTCGTGGTCATGGCCGCAATTGCCGCGGTCGCGGCTTTTGACGCAGTGGGCTCGATCATTGTGATCGCTATGTTCATCTGCCCTCCTGCAGCGGCCCGCATGATGACCAATCGCCTTGAACAGCAGGTGGCCTGGAGCGTCGTTTTTGCAGTTGCGGCCGCAATGTCGGGTTATGTTCTTGCCGGATACGGCCCTCTTTGGATCGGTGGCACCGATGCCGTCAGCGCCGCAGGCATGATCGCCACGGTATCGGGACTGATTCTAGCGTTCGCCGCCATTTTCGGCCCCTGCCGAACCCGCACCGGCACCCCAAGTCAGACGTAGTTTGGCATAATCCCGCCAAGTTGACGCCAGAGAAATCGGCTGATCTTTGCCCAGATTCCAATATCGGAATAGGTATTGCTGCAATTGTGTCAAAACTGTGGTCACGTGCCCGCATTGGAAGGGATACATCACACCCCACCACTCACAGAAGCGCCCGGCCCAGCCTGTGATCCTTGTTGCCAATCCGTTTGGCGAAAGCGATCCGTTGCGGTCGGGCGTATGTGTTCTTTAACTTCGAATCCAGTGGCAGAATCGAACAATCTCATGCTAGGTTTAGGGGTATGGCACAATCGAACCCCAATATCAGCGAAATTCGTCCCGTCATTCGGCAACTGGATGAAGCAGCGATCAACCGTATTGCTGCGGGGGAAGTTGTCGAGCGTCCGGCATCGGCCGTCAAGGAGTTGATCGAAAATGCGATCGACGCTGGCGCCGGTCGAGTTGCCATAGACATTGCGGACGGCGGCAAAACGTTGATTCGCGTGACCGATGACGGCTGCGGTATCGCCTCGACGGACCTGCCGCTTGCGCTGGCGCGACATGCGACCTCTAAGATTGATGGCTCGGACCTGCTCAACATCCATACATTCGGATTTCGGGGCGAGGCCCTGCCCTCCCTTGGCGCGGTCGGACGTCTGACAATCACCAGCCGGGTGCCGGGTGAAGAAGCGGCTTCGATCCGCGTGTCGGGCGGCAAGATGGAAGCGGTGAAACCGGCGGCCCTGCGCTCGGGTACGGTAGTGGAATTGCGCGATCTGTTTTTCGCCACCCCCGCCCGTTTGAAGTTCATGCGCACCGACCGGGCAGAAGCGCAGGCGATCCTGGACATTGTTAAGCGCCTTGCCATGGCCGAGCCTGCGATTACCTTTGCTCTCCGAGACGTATCAGGAGGTGGCGAAGGGCGGCTAGTCTTTCGGGCTGACGGCGAGAACGGCGATCTGTTCGATGCCCTGCATGCGCGCCTGGCGAATGTGATGGGACGTGAGTTTGCTGAAAACGCGCTCCGGATCAATGCTTCTCGCGACGAGATCCGCCTTTATGGTTATGCCGCCCTGCCGACCTATTCGCGCGGTGCGGCCGTGGCACAATATCTGTTTGTCAACGGTCGCCCCGTGCGGGACAAGGTGCTTACCGGTGCGCTAAGGGCAGCCTATTTCGATTTCCTCAGCCGCGACCGCCATCCCGCTGCAGCTCTGTTCATTGATTGCGACCCCACACTGGTCGATGTGAACGTCCACCCTGCGAAATCTGAGGTTCGCTTTCGCGACCCCGGCATCGCGCGCGGCTTGATTGTTTCCGCGCTGCGCCACGCTTTGGCAGAGGCGGGGCATCGGGCTTCGACCACGGTCGCCGGAGCAACTCTCGGGGCAATGAAGCCTGAACAAACTTACTCCGCTCCGGCGCGTGTATATCAAATGGACCGCCCGTCTCCTGCTGCGCGGCAGGCCGCATATTGTGCGCAGGCGCCGGGATTCGCTGAATTTGCAAACATGTATAGTGGCCAGGTTGTCGAACGCGCACCAAACGAAGCTGCGCATCGGACGGATGAGCCAGAGACCGCTCAGGAACAACTGCCACTCGGGGCTGCCCGCGGGCAGGTCCATGAGAACTATATAATCGCCCAAACCGCCGACGGGATCGTTATTGTAGACCAGCATGCAGCACATGAACGGCTGGTTTACGAAAAACTCAAGCGCCAGATGGCGGAAAGCGGTGTCGCCGCACAGGTCCTTTTGATTCCCGAAATTGTGGAACTTTCAACTAGCGACAGCGCTCGCTTGATGGAGATCACCAACGACTTGGCCCGCCTTGGCCTGGTCATTGAACCTTTTGGCGGCTCCGCCGTCGCTGTGCGTGAAACACCCGCCATTCTGGGCAAGGTGGATGCCCGCGCCATGGTCCTCGATATCCTCGATGAGCTTTCCGATCAGGGCGAATCCCAAACCGTTCAGGCCCGAATCGAGGCGATTCTGTCCCGCGTCGCCTGTCACGGCTCTGTACGTTCTGGCCGTAGAATGCGAGCCGAGGAGATGAACGCTCTGTTGCGTGAGATGGAGGCGACGCCCTATTCAGGCCAATGCAATCACGGACGACCCACATACGTCGAATTGAAACTCAGCGACATCGAGCGGCTCTTCGGACGCAGTTGACGCAGGCCACAACCAACAATAGAACAAGTAGAAACAAAACAAGAACAACCAGGGCCAAATGATCGATATTGCAGGCACCAGCTATTCACTGAACGATCCTGTCGTCCTTGCCGTTGGTGGGATTACTTCTCTAATCCTGTTACTCCTTCTCCTGTCGCTACGTGCTTCAAGCCGCTCAGCGCGAATGGCTGAACCATTGGCGCAGCAACTGGCCCATCTCGGTCAGAATGTGCAGCAACTGAGCCTGGGACAGGAACAACTGCGGGGTGGACTGCAACATGTTTCGGACACGCAAGCCAATGCGCAGGTTCAGGTCATCCAATCGGTCGAAGCGCGCCTGTCCTCGGTGCAGCAGCACATGAACGACAGACTCGCGGATAACGCAATGAAATCGGCCCGCGCGCTGGCCGAGATGCAGGAACGGATGAAGGAAACACTGCACGGGTCCTCCAAGCAAACCGCGACCTCGCTGACTCAGCTTCAGGAACGCCTCGCCGTGATCGACAAGGCGCAGGACAACATCACCCGGCTTTCGGGCGATGTGCTGACCCTGCAGGACATTCTTTCGAACAAACAGACGCGCGGCGCGTTCGGAGAGATTCAACTCAACGATATCGTATCAAAAGCTCTGCCTTCGGACAGCTATGTGCTGCAGGCCACGCTTTCGAATGGCCGGCGTGCCGACTGTATGATCCGTCTGCCGAACCCACCCGGCCCTATCGTGATCGACAGCAAGTTCCCACTGGAAGCTTATGAAGCTCTCATCGGAGCCACCAATGACATCGAACTGAAATCAGCGATTCAGATGTTCCGCAGCACTGTGCGCAAACATATTGCCGATATTGCCGAGAAATACATTCTGGACGGCGAAACCGCGGATGGCGCGTTGATGTTCCTGCCATCCGAGGCGGTTTATGCCGAACTGCACGCCAAGTTTCCTGAACTGGTACAGGACAGCTTTTCCAAACGCGTCTGGATCGTTTCTCCGACCACTTGCATGGCAACGCTGAACACGATGCGGGCGATCCTGAAAGATGCCCGGATGCGTGAACAAGCCGGTGCAATTCGCAAGGAACTGGGCATGCTGCACAAGGATGTCGAGCGGCTGGGCGACCGTGTTTCCAATCTGGACCGACATTTTGGTCAGGCCGCCAAGGATGTAGCCGAGATAAAGATCAGCGCGGAAAAAGCCGGACGACGGGCGCAGCGTCTGGACAATTTCGATTTTGAGGAACTGGCTCTGGAAAATAAGGGAACAGTCGTACCCTTGAGCAAATCAGAGTTGTAACGCGCGCGACCTCATATCCGCAGGAAGGGTTGGATCAGTCGAGGGATCAGGCTGGTGAACCGGAGCGGGGCGTCGGTTACGGCCAAACAGATGCAGTCGTCGCTGATATCGGCCACCGGCATATGTTCAAGGCCCTGATCCGCGATTTCCACATCACCGCGCGCAAACCGGTCGACTTCGTCTGAGAACGCACCCTGCAACACCATCGTCAGCTCGGTGCCTCTGTGGCCATGATCCGGAACTGCGGCCCCAGCGGGGATGAACAACAAACGCGCTGACGCTTCGCTTGAGGTCGGCAAAATCGCCTGTTTCACACCCATTCCAACAGGTTTCCACCGCACGGCATCTATGCCGCCTCCCACATAGTCCTGCAAAGGCGAGGGAAGAACGCCGCATTTCAAGGGGGCTTTCGAAAGCTCGGGGACTCCATTTTTGATCAGTGCCATCGTCGCCTCCAGAGAGGCACTGGACATGGGCGCTGTATCGTCTTGATTTTCAAGCACGGTCCCGCCTACCGCATCGAAGCTTTCGGCTTGTGCGCGGCAATGGTCACACAATGACAAGTGTGTCGCCGCCATCAGGCTGAACGCCTCGGGCAACACCCCGGCCGAATAGGCCATGAGTAAATCTTCCGTCAGGTGGTGTTTTATCGTTTCCATCGTCATCTCATTGCATGGCGTGCCGCAGGCGTTCCAACGCCAACCTAATTCGCGATTTGATTGTTCCCAGCGGCAGACCTGTCTGAAGGGCAATTTCGCGGTGGCTCAGGTCGCCAAAATAGGCCTTTTCAACCAGTTCTCGCTGAGCGCCGGGCAAGGTGCGCATGGCATTGCGCAATTGTGCAGTTTCCTGCTGCAACGCTACAACCTCATCCTGATTCGGTTCCGCTTCCGGCCCCCAAGCCAGTTCTTCGGGCTCGGGTCGTCGTTGTTTGCGCAAGAAATCGATACGCTTGTTTCTTGCGATTGTGAAAACCCATGTCGCCACCGACGCACGCGACGGATCAAACAGGTGTGCCTTGTGCCACAGCGTCGCCATCACTTCCTGCGCACACTCTTCGGCCACGGTTTGATCCGATCCGGATCGGATCAGGAACGCTTTCACTCGTGGAGCAAAATACGCAAACAGTTCGGCAAACGCCCTTTCATCCCGGGCTTCTCTGATCCGACGGACATGGGCGACCCAATCGCCTTGTGTGTCGCACACTTGCTGCGTTTTGTTCACCGGCTTCCTTCTTGTCAGCTCAATTCTTCTCGGACGCCGCGCAGCGTCCGGCAACGCGTCGGTTGCTCTATCTTCCAGAAGTAAGCCGGTTTCGTCAAACATACCTTTGATACGCTAAGAAACTTAAATTGGATCAAAGGCCGGAAAAGTTTTTTTCATCCAATCCTGCCCGAGCCGCGTAGTGTGAGTAGAGAACAAACGGAGGCCTGGATGCCATTCGAACAAAGAGATGCGGTAGCCCGCAAGATTGCCGTCATCGGCGGAGGCATTTCCGGCATGGGCGCCGCAAACCTGTTGGCTGACAGCCACAGAGTGACTCTCTTCGAATCCGAGAGGCGCTTAGGTGGACACGCGCGCACGAAAATTGCAGGAAAACATGGCGATCAACCGGTCGATACCGGCTTTATCGTGTTCAACAAGGTTACGTATCCGCATCTCGTCTCATTGTTCGAAAGGCTGGACGTTCCCATAGCTGAAAGTCGTATGAGTTTTGGTGTTTCAGCCAAGGGCGGCGCCATCGAGTACGCGCTGCACGGTGCGGACGCCCTGTTTGCTCAGCGGCGCAATCTGGTACAGCCAAATTTTTTGCGAATGGTGCGGGATCTGTTCCGGTTCAACGCACGAGCCCTGCAGTTTTCTAAAAATCATTCGATCACCGTGCGCGACCTGCTCAACCATTTGAAAACCGGAGAATGGTTCAGATCCTACTATCTCGAACCGTTTTCAGGGGCGATCTGGTCGTCGCCCAAGGAAAAAATGCTGGACTTTCCCGCCCATGCCCTGATCCGGTTTTTCGATAACCACCTGCTGCTCGACAACTGGCGTGATCATAGGTGGTACACGGTAAAGGGAGGATCGGTCGAATATGTGCGTCGGCTTGAGGCAGCGATGCGCCGTAAGGGAGTAAAGGTTCGAACGGGCGCGTCAATCAACGCTGTGCGCCGAACCTCATGCGGTCCGCAGGTAAAGGCAGTGGCCGATGAATGGGAGCAGTTTGATGATGTCGTGTTCGCAACCCATTCTGACGACACCCTCTTGCTGCTTGAAGATGCTTCGCCTCAGGAGCGTTCTGCACTCGGTGCCATCAAATATCAAAGCAACGACGTTGTCCTTCACGCCGACCCGGGGGTCATGCCGAAAAGGCGCAAGTGTTGGGCGAGTTGGGTACACACCGAGGACGCCATGCCCCAATCCAACCGGGTCGACATCACTTATTGGATGAATTCACTGCAACCGATCCCTTGGGATGACCCGATGTTCGTTACTTTGAACTCGCGGCACCGGATCCGTGACGAATTGATCTATGATGAAGCGGTGTTCCGGCACCCGATATTTGATCTCGCCGCCTTGCACGCTCAACAGGACATTGGCAGGTTCAACGGCGCCAACGCAACTTGGTTTTGCGGTGCCTGGATGCGAAACGGTTTTCATGAGGATGGTCTTGCCAGCGCAGTTGACGTGGTCGAGGCAATCAACCGTTCCAACACTTTTCGGGTAGCGGCCGAATGAGCGCGATAGAACATATCGCGGCGCACACATTTCATGGCCGCAAGGGAAGGGTCGAAAACTCCTTTCGCTATTCGCTTGATTTCGTGATGTTCGACCCAGAGACGGATAGTTCAGCGCCTCTTCTGTTTTCGCGCGATGCCTTCAACCTGATGAGCGTCCGGGATATTGATCATGGTGGCTCCCCCGGCAAAGGCCATGGGGCAAAATGGCTGCGGAGGCTTTTCTCAGAGTTCCAAATCACGCAGCCTTCACATCTCGCGCTGCTCACGCAGCCTCGTGTACTGGGGCATGGTTTTAATCCGGTCAGCTTCTGGTTCTGCTTCGATGCGAACAGCAAGCTGTTTGCGGTCGTCGCCGAAGTCACCAATACCTTTGGAACGCGTCATAGCTATATTTGTCACAAGCCCGACCTGTCTGAGATCGGGCCTTCGGATCGACTGAGCGCAAGAAAGATGCTGCACGTCTCACCCTTTCAGCCACGTGAGGGCGAATACACATTTCAATTCGAACTGCAAAAGGATCGCGTCGGTGTCCGGATCGACTATGGCCGCGAAAAGGGAGGGCTAGTCGCGACGCTGACCGGACACCGGCGAATCCTGACCAACCGAGCCGTACTGTGGGCTTTCGTTCGGCGACCGTTCGGGGCGCGGCGGGTTCTAGCGCTGATCCACTGGCAGGCATTGAAACTCTGGTTCAAAGGCGCAGGATTCCGGACGCAACCAGCACCGCTCAGCCCCGATGTAAGTCGCGAATAGTGCGCCCAAGGGCGCGAGATGGGATAGTTGAAATATGGCCTCACTATTGATGTTCTTGCTTGGCGTGGTTTCCGTAGTTTTGGCAGGTCTCATGGTGCGGCGACGTTGGAGTTTTACCGCTCAGCGGCCCGACGACTATGATCAGGATTTCAAACAAATTGACATTCGAAGGATCCTGAATGGTCCTATAGCTTGCGAGGGCGTGATTTATGGCCCTATGGGACGTGTGGTTTCACGGTTCACCGGTGACTTTCATGCAGAATGGCAGGGCGACAATGGCCGGCTGGAAGAACGATTTCTTTTTGACACCGGAAATGCGCTTACACGTGTGTGGAACCTGACCCTCGGCAAAAATGGAGAAATCATAGCCTCTGCCGATGATTTGCTTGGCACAGGTCGCGGCGTGCAAAAAGGTTCGGCAGCGCATTTGAAATACCGCATACGCCTAACCGATAACGCTGGCGGGCATGTGCTGGATGTTGTGGACTGGATGTATTTGACTCCGAGCGGCGCACTCATGAACCGGTCGCAATTCCATAAATTCGGCTTTAAAGTGGCCGAAATGATTGCGGTCATGCGTCCGGTGAATGAGGCGACACAAGGTTAAACGGCCTAATCTGAGGTGTCCGCCATAACAGACGCACAGTGGAGCCGTGCCCCCCTGTTTGCTTAAGATCAAAGACGGGATGCCCTTGGTTTGATTGTGATGGACACAACCAAGCGGACAGAGGAGTACGGAAAATGCTGGAGATTTCGCCCAGAAAAGTGGCGCAAGTAGCCCTGATGGGGCGGGAATTGGGGCGCGCTGAAGGCGAATTGCGCGCATTTATCGACCGGATGAGCGAGGATGAACAGGCCGAGCTGGTCGCGATCATGTGGATCGGTCGCGAGAGTTTTTTTGCTGAAGATCTGGCAGAGGCTGTCGCGACTGCCAGGGCTGAAGCTTCTACACCATGCGCCGACTACCTGATCGGCACCCCACATCTGTCGGACCACCTTGAAAATGGGTTGGATGCGTTGGGTATTTCCGCAGAGGATGTGGAAAATGACCTGATGTAACCACTACCTAGGAACACGCAATAGCCGGGGCATAAACCCCGGCTTTGTTGTTCGAATTTCTGTTTGATCAGGCTTTCACACGCTCGGATTTAGGATCATACATCGGCTTGAGCGAAGCCTCGGCCTTGACCTTGGTCCCGCACACGTCGATCTCGTATGTCGAGGCGAAAATATCCGCCGCCTTTTCACCGCGGCAGGGCACATAGCCCATACCGATGGCCGCACCCAGTGCGTGACCATAGTTACCCGAACTCAGATAGCCAATATATTCGCCATCCCGCACGATAGGTTCGTTGTGGAACAGAAGAGGCTCGGGATCGGTCAGTTTAAATTGCACCATACGGAAATTCGGTCCGCTCTCCTTGCGCTCGGCCACTGCTGCCTTGCCTATGAAATCAGGTTTCGACAGATCGACCGCAAACCCCAGCCCCGCATCGATCACGTTGTCTTCGCAGGTAATGTCGTGGCCGAAATGGCGGAACGCCTTTTCGATGCGGCAGCTGTCCATCATGTGCATGCCGCACAGTTTCAGGCCCAAATCTTCACCCGCCTCCCACAAGGTTTCGAACACGTGACCCGAAAATTCCGTCGGAATATAAAGCTCCCACCCCAGTTCGCCCACATAAGAAACCCGGTGCGCGCGGGCGATCCCCATACCGATCTCGATCTGTTGCGCGGTTCCGAACGGATTGACCGCGTTGGAAAAGTCGTTGGGCGAAACTTTTTTCAGCAACTCGCGCGAATTCGGCCCCATGACCGCCAGCACGCCTTCGGTGCTGGTGACATCGGTGATGACCAAGCGGTGATCCCCCACTAGGCGGCGCATACGCGTTTCATCGGCCAACCGGGTTACAGCCGGGGTCACAACCAGAAAGGCTGTTTCTGACAGGCGAGTGATCGTCACATCCGCCTCGATCCCACCACGAGTGTTGAGGAATTGGGTATAGACGATCTTGCCGACCGGTACGCTCAAGTTCGCGCCGCAGATATTGTTCAGAAACGCCTCGGCGTCCGGCCCCTCGACCCGCAGTTTTCCGAACGAGGTCATGTCATACATGCCCACGTTCTCGCGCACCGCACGATGTTCAGCCGCCGAGTTCTCAAACCAGTTCTGCCGCTTCCAGCTATACCGATATTCGCGTTCCTGCCCTTCTTTCGCGAACCAGTTGGCGCGCTCCCATCCGCCGATTTCGCCGAAAACGGCACCCTGTTCCTTGAGGTGATGATGAAACGGCGTGCGCCGCACCCCTCGAGCCGTCGCCATCTGACGATAGGGGAAGTGATCGGCATAAAGCAGTCCCAACGTTTCCTTGGAGCGCTCGAAGAGATAGTGCTTGTTGCCCTGGAACGGGTGCATTCGCCCGATATCCACATCGCCCAGATCAAACGGTTTTTCACCATCTTCCATCCACTGCGCCAATGCCATGCCCGCGCCGCCCGCCGACTGGATACCAATAGAGTTGAAACCGGCGGCGACCCAGACATTGTCCATCTCGGGCGCAAGGCCCAAGTGGTAAGCATCATCGGGGGTAAAGGATTCCGGACCGTTGAAGAAAGTATGGATGCCTGCCTCGGCCAGCATCGGCATCCGGTTACAGGCCGCTTCCAGGATCGGCTCGAAATGGTCGAAGTCTTCGGGAAGCTGGTCGAACTCAAAGCTGTCGGGAATGCCGTCCATACCCCAGGGTTTGGACTTTGGTTCAAACGCGCCCAAAAGGATCTTGCCTGCGTCTTCCTTGTAATAGGCGCATTCATCCGCCACCCTCAGCACAGGCATCTGTTTAAGACCCGGAATCGCTTCGGTCACGATATAGAAATGTTCACAGGCATGCAGCGGAACGTTCACACCGGCCATTTTGCCAACTTCACGACCCCACATACCAGCACAGTTGACAATGTGATCACATTCGATGTGACCCTGCTCCGTACCATCATCCGATGCCCAGTCCACTCCGGTCACGCGGCGGTTGTGCCGTTTGATACCGGTTACCTTGACGCGCTCCTTGATCAACGCCCCATTCTGACGTGCGCCCTTGGCCATCGCCAACGCGATATTGGCCGGATCGCCTTGCCCGTCCAGCGGAAGAAAAACACCCCCGGTCACGTCATCGGTGTTGAGGTATTCGTATTTCGCCTTGACCTCTACCGTGGTCAGTTCATGCACTTCAACGCCGAATGCCCGTGCCATAGCCGCCGTGCGGAACAGTTCTTCGCGGCGCTCTTTGGTCAGGGCCACGTTAATCGATCCTGTGCGCCGGAACCCGGTTTCCACCCCGGTTTCTTCGCTGATCCTGCCATAAAGTTCCTGCGTATATTTGGCCAACTTGGTCATGTTCGACGACGGGCGCAGCTGTGCAATCAGGCCGGCCGCGTGCCAAGTTGTTCCGGACGTCAACTGCTTGCGTTCCAGCAGTACGACGTCCTTCCAGCCTATCTTGGTCAGGTGATAGGCCACCGAACATCCGATCACACCACCACCGATGATGACCACGCGGGCCTTGTTGGGAAGGTCAGCCATTTTCAAAGACTCCGATTCTGATTTAACCGCATCTTGCCATTTAAAGACGGCAAGAAATCCACCAAAAACGTCAGAACAATCGGGAAAATCACCCTGCTTCGCCAGCGCGCCGTTTGCTGCGCATGGCAAAGGGCGTAATGCCAAAAACGCTTTTGTAGACCGCCGAAAAACCGTTGGGGAACCCACAAGCCAGCCCGATTTCATGGATGCTCATCGTCGTGTTCAGCAGCAGATTGTTGGCCTTGGCAAGACGCAATTCCCTGTAGTACCCGTTCGGTGTCGCCCCCAAATAGGTTCTGAACTTGCGTTCAAGAGATCGGTTCGACAGGTCCAGCGCAGCAACAATTTCGTTGATCGGTACCGGTTCTTCGATATTGGCTTGCATGATCTCCAGAGCCTGATCCAGTTTACTGTCACCTGTTTCGCTCGTCCGGACACCGGAATATGGCTGCATCGAGCCGAAGTCGCGAATATGTTCGTGCAGCATCACGTTCGCGACCGTCATTTTGGCCGCTCCCGAAACATGGCGACCAATCAAGGCCAAGGCGATATCCACGGTCGACCCCATACCAGCGCAGGTGACAACGGGCCCATGTTCGGTGGCGATGGAATACTTGGCGACAAACCCGCTGCCACGTTCGCTCAAAAACGATGCGTTCTCCCAGTGGGTCGCGTGATCCTGCGCCCCTTTGTCCTTGATATACCGGCTGGCGGCCTCCGCCAGAAGAAAGACCTGCGCTCCGCGATATGTGTAACCCGAAATCACCCGTGTCAGAGAAAGCGCGGGATTGTCCGGATCGGAGTTTCCGATGACGAAAACATAGTCGGCATCTGGCTGGGTTGGGATCGGCGTCGTCTCGACAAACGCATCGGATCGACTGCGCACGACACCGCCATCCAGTGATCTATAGGCCCATTGAAATGGAGGTTGCGGGCAAACGCGATTAGCAATTCTTATGACGTCGACAATCCCCGCCACTTCGATCAATACAAAGCCGTCCGCAACGACGATGTCGATCTTCCATTTTTTGGGGACCGTATTGTCTTTTCGTCTTGCCGGTCTGGCTGTCACAAGCCTGCCCTCACGCAATCTTGTGGCCCGCAGCGCGGAGGCGGTGAGCTAGTGCTTCGATATGATCCGGGCCGACCTCACAGCAACCACCGACAATCGTGGCGCCTTGCACGATCCAGCCCATTGCGAGTTCGGCATAGGCCGCCGGGTCTAGGTCCTGGCGCTGTTCCAGTGCATCCACTGTTGGTTCATCTTTCAGGAATCCTTCAGAGATGCGGGTAAACCCG
Organism: Ruegeria sp. YKSF57; assembly: GCF_059612585.1. Taxonomy (NCBI): domain Bacteria; kingdom Pseudomonadati; phylum Pseudomonadota; class Alphaproteobacteria; order Rhodobacterales; family Roseobacteraceae; genus Ruegeria; species Ruegeria sp. YKSF57. The sequence continues at coordinate 68,687 of NZ_JBXWQW010000017.1, forward strand.
TTGGCGTAGGCCCCGTATGGCTTTCCCATCGTCTTGAGGATATCTAGCGCTGCCGCGATAGCCTCGGGAGGCGAACAGTTGATCAGGACGGCTTCAGGGTCGAACCGCGCGACCAGCGGGGCAATATTGCCCAGTGGTTCGCCTGAGCGCAGGCGGGTGCCATCATCATCCATGACTGTGAGCGCCAGCCAGACCGGTTTTCCGCATTCATGTGTTCCGCGTAGCGCACCATCGGCCTCTTGAACCGAAGATACGGTTTCGATCAGAAAAAGATCGACACGTTTCGACATAAGCACCACCAGTTCTCTGAACTTCTCTGCTGCCTCGGCAGGATCAGGGTTCAGATCAGGGCGATATGAGGCCAGCAATGGTCCCAGCGAACCAGCTATACGACTGCCCGTGACATCGCGCGCACGTTCTGCCTGCGTCAAAGCTGTGTTGATCAGTGCCGGCATCTGATCCTCCAATCCGACGCGGACAAGACGCGAACGGTGGACTGCGTATGTGTTGGTTGTCGCCACAGTCGCACCGCGCCTGAAATAATCAGCATGTACATCACCTACCAGGTTCGGATGATCGATCATCACACGCGTGGACCAAAGCGGAGTTGCCCGGTTACCGCTGCGCTTGACCAGTTCTTGACCAATGGATCCGTCCAGAAGCGTTATTTCAGCCATGATTGACCTCTTTATGGAATGAGAACAATTTTTCCGGGAAGGGATTTGGATTGAAATTCCTCCTGCGCCTGGAGGATGTCACGCAGAGGATAGGTTTTTGAAACAACCGGCCTAATCCGACCTTCATTCATGAGCGAAACGAGACGTCCAAAGACTTCAGGCGCCTGATGCGTGCAGCCATGAATGGTGATGTCGCGCAGATAGATGTCGCGCAAATCCGCTTCGACAATCGGCCCAGCGATCGCACCCGATACAGCATAGTGCCCACCCGGTTTTAGGGACAGAATTAGTCCGGGCCAGGCAGGGCCACCAACAACGTCGATCACCACTTCGAACGTGTCATTCGGCAAAGCGCTATCGCGGTCGAGAGTCTCTGCAGCGCCCTGGTCCCTGACAATGCGGGCCTTGGCCGGACTGGTCACGCCACATACTGTGGCACCCCGAAGAGCAGCAAGTTGCACGGCGGCGAGGCCGACACCACCTGATGCGCCGGTGACCAAGACCTTATGTCCCGCCGTGACGCCAGCGCGGGTCAGCAAGTTCTCCGCCGTGCCGAACGCACATGGGATCGCCGCAATCTCGACATCCGTCAGCGGAGAGCCCGAGACGTCATACAGGTCATCAGACTCGACGAGGCAATATTCAGCAAATGCTCCGTCTATTTCAGAACCCAGCGCGATATAACCCCAAGGCGCACCGGGACGGGGGCGCGGAAGGTTGACCGGGCATGTAACGCGTTGCCCAGCGCGAAATCGCTCTGCACCAGGACCGACTTCCTCGACGATGCCGCATAGATCACCGCCCTGAATGCGAGGAAAGTTCAACGCTCCTCCCCATCCACCTTCCTCGACTTCTTGGTTCACTTCGTTGGTGGCCCCGGTTACGTTCGAAGAATACCAACCCACCCTCGTGTTGATATCGGTATTGTTCACCGCCGCTGCGGCGACGCGTACAAGAACCTGTCCCGGCCCGGGGGTCGGGACAGATATATCATCGCGCCATTCCAACGCCTCTGGCCCACCGTGCCGGGTGAGATATATACCTTGCATGCGCCGGGTCATCATTCTCTCCTATGTCTTGGTGAGCCGACATTAGCACATCAGGCGCGCAACCGTTCGTTGGCAGGGTCCCAAAGTGGTTGGTCTTCCTGAACCACGGCGCGGCATTTCTGGCCATAGATTTCCACCTCAAGCTCGGTCCCGGGCACCGCAAGTTCAGAGCGAACCATACCCAAGGCAATCGAGGCATTCACTCGATAGCCCCAGGCCCCTGATGTGGTTTCCCCTACGATCTGACCGTCGTGCCAGATGCAGGACATATACGGTGCATCTGCGTCATCCGCTTCCACGATCAGGGTCACGAAGCTTTTACTTACCCCTTGCTGTTTTTCATTCTGGATTGCAGCCTTGCCAACGAAGTCCTGTGGCTTGTCGAGTTTCACGAACCGTTCAAGACCTCCCTCGAGCAACGAGTAGTCGGTGGACAGATCACCTTTCCACGCCCTGTACCCTTTTTCGACGCGCAGCGAGTTCAGAGCGTACATGCCAAACGGTTTGGCTCCCGCACCAAGGATAGCCTCATAAATGGCGGGCTGGTTCTCATTGAGGCAATGCACCTCCCATCCCAATTCGCCAGCAAAGGAAACACGAACCAGACGGCAGGGTTGCCCGGCCAAAACTGCATCCTGATGCGTCAGCCAACCCATGGACAGATCCGCTTTGGCCCCAATTTGCTCCAGTAGGTCCCGAGCTTTCGGGCCGCTCACGATCATGGTTCCCCAGTCACGAGTATGGTCGGTCAGACTGACTCCCGCAGGCAAGTTGCCTTTCAGCAACTCGAAATCATGCCATTGGGCTGCACCCGCGGTGATCATGGTGAAGTGGTCCTCGGAATGGCGCATACAGGACATTTCCGTCAAAATGCGGCCCCGGCTATCCGAGAAATAGACTAGGTTCATCCGGCCGACTTTCGGAAGGCCACCTGTGATCAAGCCCCGCAGGTAGTCCGCCGCACCTGTGCCTTCGAGATTGAAGCGGGAAAACCCCGGAAGATCGAGTACCCCGACAGAGTCGCGCACGGCCTCGCATTCTTCCTTGATGCGTTGCGCCCACGGGCCGGAGCGTCCCCAAGTGCGGGTTGATTCAAGTGAGATATCGTCACCCGGCTGCGCAAACCAATTGGCGCGTTCCCATCCGTTGAACGCCCCCATCACACCACCAAGGTCTTTCACCCTTGCATGAACCGGGCTGAGTTTCTTGTCACGCCCAGCGGGCCATTCGTGATACGGGAAATGCATGGCGTATTCGTTGCCATAGACTTCCAGGCCCTTCTGGTTGCAGTAGTTCTGATCAGTATAGTCCGTGTAACGACGTGGGTCGACGGCCCACATGTCCCATTCGGTGTGACCATCGACGATCCATTCGGCCAATACCTTACCAGCACCGCCACCTTGAGCGATGCCAAAGGTGAACACGCAGGCCTCGAAGGCGTTTTTGACTCCCGGCATCGGGCCAATCAGCGGCAGGCCATCCGGAGCATATGGAATGGGGCCATTAATCACACGGGATACACCTGCCGTGCCAAGCGCCGGAACGCGTTCCATTGCATCGGTTACGATATCCTCGATCCGGTCAAGGTCGTCATTCCATAGCTGAAACGAGAAGTCTTCGGGCATCGGGTCGTCCTCGGACATCCAGTGCCCCTTGCAATTGGGTTCATATGGACCGAGGTTGAAACCGTTCTTTTCCTGCCTCAGGTAGTAGGAGATATCCACGTCGCGCAGCAACGGCAGCTTTTTCCCAGACTCCTTTGTATAGGCCTCGATCTCAGGAATCTCTTCACTTAGCAGGTACTGGTGGCTCATCACCATCATGGGCACAGTGCGCCCGCCATAGGGTTTGAACCACTCGCCCACTCGCTGGGCATAGTAACCAGCGGCGTTCACCACATAATCACAAGCGATGTCGCCTTTTTCAGTGTGCACCATCCATGAGCCATCATTGTTCTGCGTAACGCCAGTGGCCGGGGTGAAACGCAAAATTCTTGCACCCATGTCGCGCGCGCCCTTGGCCAGCGCCTGCGTCAGCTGAGCGGGATCGATGTCACCGTCATGCGGATCATAGAGCGAGCCTACAATGTCATGGGTTTCGAGGAAAGGATACCGCGCCTTGGTTTCTTCCGGGCTGAGGATCTCGATATCCATACCCTGATACCGACCCATGGCAGCGGCGCGCTGGAACTCCTGCATCCGCTCCTTGCTGTGCGCCAACCGGATAGACCCAGTTACATGATAGTTCATCGGATAATCGACTTCTTCGCCCAAACGCGAATACAGCTCTGTCGAGTAGCGTTGCATGTTCATGATCGCCCAGGAAGTCGAGAACGTCGGTACGTTCCCGGCGGCATGCCATGTAGACCCGGCGGTCAACTCGTTTTTTTCGAGCAGAACGCAGTCAGTCCAACCTTTCTTGGCCAGATGGTAGAGCGAGGAGGTCCCCACAACACCGCCACCTATGATGACCACGCGGGCTTTCGTCGGAAAATCACTCATAGTTCTAAGTCCCTGTCATTGCGCCTGTTGAGGCAAGTTGTCCGTGATGTCGTAATAATCCCCTTTGTCGGCCACAAAGATGTGCCGCGCGAGGACAAGCCCGGTGGGCGCGTCCAGTGCACCCATCGAGATCGAAATCGTGTCCTCGTCATTGTGCTGCCAGAAGAGGAACGTACCGCATTTACTGCAGAACCCGCGTTTTGCGGTATCCGATGCGCGGAACCAGCCGAGTGCGCGGGAAGTGCTGAACGTCAAGTTATCTTGATGCGTCGAGGTCGATGCCCAGACATGCCCTGACTGCTTGCGGCACTGACTGCAATGGCAAACCGAAGGCGGGGAAAGCTCTCCGTCGATGTTGAAGGAAACCGAGCCGCACAAGCAGGAGCCAGTATGCATTGCGTTATCCTCTAGCTGCAGGCGCGGCACTGGTCCCCAGCAACACACCATAAATGATGAAACAGGTGGCCATGATCCGGCGCACCCAGACGTTAAAGACGGCACCAATGGCGGCCTTGCCCATCAGAGCGCCCAACAGGGTAAAGCCGGTATAGCTGAGGGTGGTTATCGCCAGAGCAGTGGGTACGATGACCACCATTTGCTGCCAGATCGGTACATCCGGTTGAACGAACTGCGAAAAAGCCGCCAGGTATCCCGCTACGCTTTTTGGGTTGATCGTGGCAATTGCCAGCGCATGTATATAGACGTGGCGAGCCGGGCGTTCGTCTGCGCGAACGGGCGTTTTGGCAGTCATCCAGCCCCGCACCCCTAGCCATATCAGAAAACCGGCTCCGATCAGTTTGGCGACAAAAAAACCGGTCGGAGATGCCGCGATAAGCGCGGTCACTCCAAGCGCCGACAGGATCAGAAAAGCACTGGCCTGAGTCAGGATTGCAAGCACACCAAGCATTGCCTTTACGAAAGGCAGACTCATTCCGTTTGAGATGCAATTGACCGCATTCGGCCCCGGTGTGGTGACAAAGACCACCCAGAACAGTGCAAATACCGTCCAAGCATCGAAACTCATCAATACACCGGTGGGGCGATGACCCAGACGGCCACGGCGGGTTCGTCATAGGGATTGGCCCATTGATAGGGTTCATGTTTGATCCGGAAGCTGTCGCCGGGACCAACGGTAAAGGCGCGGTTACCGATAATCAGATCCAGCCGACCCGAAACCATGTATCCGACCTCCTGCGTTGGCCGGTTGGCTGGGGTCTGCATCCGCGAACGGGGCCGGAAGGTCGAATGCACCATTTCAAAGTCATCTGTCAGATCAGGAGAAAGCAGTTCTTCGATCAGCCCTTCCTCACCAGAACCCATCGGGCGGCGCGACCCGGCGCGGACGACATATCCCTGCTCGTCTTTAAGTGCCGCGGAATGGGCGAAAAGCATCGACATCGGCACGCCTAGACATGCCGCAATCTGGCGCAGGTCCGAGATCGAAGGTTCGGACTTGTCGCGCTCTACCTGGCTGAGCCAACCAACCGAACGGTTAAGACGCCTCGCGATCTCGGTCAGCGTCAAGCCACGCGCCTTGCGCAAGGCGCGGATATCGGCCCCGAGTGTGGCGCTGTGACGGGCTTGCGTGTTCAAAAAACCGCTCCGAATCTCGTGAAATTTCTACTCACTTTTTCACGATGCCGCAGGTTCGTGAAATTTCCAAGAGATTTTTCATTTGATGGCCGGGGCCCGATTGGCTATGTCCGCCTAATGTGGATTGCAGTGATGTATCTATGGGCCGTCAACCTGTTGACCTTACTGGCCTTCGGCTGGGACAAATTGCGCGCAGGCCGTCGCAAGCGTATTTCCGAGCGCACTCTGTTATGGCTGGCGGTGATCGGTGGTAGCCCTGGGGCGGTTTTGGGAAGATGGGTTTTCCGCCACAAGAGCCGCAAACGTAGGTTCACAGTTTGGCTGATTGCGATCGTTGCCGCACAGGTGGTGGGATATGTCTGGTTAACCGAAGGTAAGCCGCCTTTTTTTCCCTGACACTGGTTGGCAGCGTGACTTACGAACGAGAAAAAACCCGAGACAGGATCGATGACAGGGCCTCGGCATCTTTTGTCGTAAACGCATCTGGCTGATCACTGTCGATATCAAAAACCGCGATGACTTCACCGCTTCCGTTGCGCACCGGCAAAACCAACTCGGACCGGGTCGAAGATGCGCATGCAATATGTCCGGGGAAGGCATCTACATCGGGAACTATAAGCACTTCTCCAGTCCGCGCTGCGGCACCGCAAACGCCACGATCGAAAGGAATGGCAAGACAGCCATGGCCGCCCTGATAAGGGCCAATCTTGAGCAGTTTAGGTTCCGTAACACGATAAAATCCCGTCCAATCGAAGCGGTCGTCGGCATGATGCACCTCACAGGCGACGGTGGCCATCAGCGCCACTTCATCGGTTTCGCCTTCGGTGAGGGCGGCGATGGTTTTTGCAAGAGAGGCGTAGTCGGCGTTCATGATTGTTTTCTTTCAACAATGCCGGGGGCGTTGCCCCCGGAATATTTGGAAAAAGATGAATGGTCAAATGCGCTCAACGGCGATGGCCGTGCCTTCGCCACCACCAATGCATATAGCTGCCACCCCGCGTTTGAGGTTTCGTTTCTCCAACGCGTTCAGAAGCGTCACGATTATGCGTGCTCCCGAGGCCCCAATCGGGTGCCCCAAGGCGCAGGCGCCGCCGTTTACGTTTATGATTTCACGCGGCAAGCCCATTTCTCTCATGAAGGCCATGGGAACGACAGCAAAAGCCTCGTTGACTTCCCACAGATCAACATCGTCCTTGTTCCAGCCGATGCGATCGAGAAGCTTCTTCGCAGCCGGTACGGGTGCGGTGGTGAAAAGACCCGGCGCCTGAGCATGGCTTGCATGCCCAACAATACGGGCCCGCACGGCCAAGCCTTGAGCCTCGGCCGCCTCGGCAGAAGCCAGAACCAGTGCGGCAGCCCCATCAGAGATGGACGATGAATTCGCAGCCGTCACAGTACCGTCCGAGCGGAAGGCCGGTTTCAGAGAGGGTATCTTGTCCGGACGCGCGGATTTTGGCTGTTCGTCGGCGTCGCAAATCACTTCTCCTTTGCGCGTTTTCACATTCACGGCGGTGATTTCGCCATGGAATGCCCCGTTATCCTGGGCCTTTAGCGCGTTGGAGAGGGATTGAAGCGCATATTCGTCCTGCGCCTCACGGGTGAACTGATAGGTTTCAGCGCAATCCTCGGCGAAAGTTCCCATCAGGCGGCCCTTGTCATAGGCATCCTCGAGGCCATCAAGGAACATGTGATCCACAACCTGTCCGTGGCCAATCCGGGCACCACCACGCATCTTGGGCAGAAGATATGGTGCATTGGTCATGCTTTCCATCCCACCCGCGATCATCGTATCGGCTTGCCCCAGCGCGATCTGGTCAAAAGCCATCATGGCCGCCTTCATACCCGACCCGCACATCTTGTTGAGCGTTGTCGCGGGCACCTCTTCACCCAGACCGCCAGCAAAGCCTGCTTGCCGTGCCGGGGCCTGCCCTTGCCCAGCGGGCAAAACGCAACCCATCAGAACCTCGTCCACTGTACATACACCCGCACCTTGCAGCGCGGCGCGGATCGCCGCCCCCCCAAGATCGGCGGCGGAAACCCCGCCAAACATACCCTGAAACCCGCCCATAGGTGTCCGTGCAGCCCCAGCAATGACAACAGCCTTCATTTTAAATATTCCTCCTGATCCAGGGACTTGAATACCGAATGGTAAGATTTGACGTCTAGCGTATTTCTACGCAAGGATTACGCTTTTTAGGGGGCAGGTATGGGGCTAACCAGCACTGCGGCGGGAAACGTTCAGGTGATCACCGTGCACGCGGATCGTATTGATGCGGCGATGGCGATCCAGTTCAAAGAAGATATGCGCAACGAGACGGAAAGTGGCGCAGAGTATGTGATCCTTGATCTGACTGCCGTCGAATTTATAGATTCCAGCGGATTGGGTGCCATTGTGGCCTCAATGAAGCAACTTGGGGGCGAACGCCGTCTGGATCTGGTCGGACTGTCGCCGATGGTAGAAAAGGTCTTTCGTTTGACGCGCATGGATACGGTTTTTGTCCTTTTCCCCAACCTGGACAGCGCCCTGGCAGAAGCAGCGGTATCCCGATAGCCGGAGGCAAACGTTTTGAAGCGCGCGTCCGACAGAAATTTTTTTGAGCTGGCGTTTCTAGCCACCGAGACCGAGGCCAGCGCCGGAATATCAGCGCTAGCTGCCCATTTTCGGTCCCTTGGGCTTTCCGAAGAGCATGCAGGCGAGGTGCGAATTGCCCTGACCGAAGCAATCAACAATGTAGTGGAACACGCATATGCTGGCGTCGAGCCGGCTCAGGTTCGAATAAACTGTCGTCAAACACAGGATCGCCTGGATATCCTTGTTTCCGATACCGGGAATCCGTTGCCCGGCGGCAAAGTCCCCTTGGGAGAGCCCGCAGATGTAGATACCTGCCTGCAGGAACTACCCGAGGGTGGGTTTGGCTGGTTTCTGATTCGCCAAATTGCCAACGATATCAAGTACGAGCGCAAACAAGGGTATAACCGCTTGTCCTTACGCTTTGATATGCCCCAAAACTTCCACCCTTCGCCATAATAAAGTCAAGGTCACAACATTGTCCCGCCGCAAACTTGGACGAACCTGATCATGTAGCTCAAGATAGCTTCCCTCGGCGCCATGCGTCACAGCCCCCACCAGTGAGCGGCGCCGAGGAACACCCCCCTAAAAACTGTTATTGGACTTTCTGCCAACACAGCCTAACTTCCGCACGTTCGACAGGAAGAGGCGAAAAATGCGTGATTTTCACCAGCCGGGGCGATCCGAAGTTCTGGCAACTGAAGGGATGTGTGCAACGTCTCATCCACTCGCAACGCAAGCCGCATTGGACATTCTCAAAATTGGCGGCAATGCGATGGACGCTGCAATAGCGGGAGCGACTCTTTTAGGCATCTGTGAACCGCAAATGACGGGGATCGGCGGTGATTGCTTTGTCTTGTTCAACCGTTCGGGCAACTCAGTTGTTCATGCCCTGAACGGATCCGGCAGATCAGCAAATGCATCCAGCGCTCGAGATCTGCGCAATTGCGGCTATAGTTCAATGCCTTTGTACAGCCCTCATGCTGTGACTGTACCCGGTGCTGTCGATGCGTTCTGCCACCTTTCGGAAACCGAAGGTCGCTTGGGCCTGGACAGGTTGCTACAGCCGGCAATCCACTATGCCGAGGCAGGAGTTCCCATCGCACCCAGAGTCGCGTTCGATTGGGGTTTGGGATCCGGAAACTTGCAAGGCGCTGGTCGGCACTTTTATTTGGTCGGCGGGAGAATCCCAATAATAGGTCAGTTGTTTCGCGCTCCCCAACAGGCCGAAGTCTTGCGCCGAATCGCGCGTGGCGGGAGAGAGGCCTTTTATAGCGGCGAAATTGCCGAAGACATGGTCTCCTCGCTCAACGCTTTGGGTGGAGTACACACGCTTGAAGATTTCGCCAACACTCGCTGCACCCAAACAACTTCCGTAAGCACCATCTATAAAGACGTCGAACTAGTTGAACACCCACCAAACGGCCAAGGGGCGACGGCACTTTTGCTGCTAAACATCCTCAGCCATTTCGATCTGGCATCGATGAACCCGTTGGGTTGCGAACGCGTGCATATCGAAGCCGAAGCAACAAAACTCGCCTATGACGCACGCAACCGCTTCATTGCCGATCCGGATAGCACTGAGCGGCTGGAACATATGCTTGCCCCGGAAACCGCCTCAAAACTTGCGAGCCTGATCAACGCCACTAAAGTATTACCACCGGTGAAGTCTCTGACCGAGGCGATTCACAAGGATACGGTGTATATCACCGTCGTGGATCGGGACCGAATGGCCGTGTCACTGATTTATTCGATTTATCACAGTTTCGGATCTGGCATTGCGTCAGACAAATTTGGCATATTGCTGCAAAACAGAGGTGCTGGCTTCAATCTGACCGCCGGCCATCCGAACGAGTTAGGCGGCGGTAAACGCCCGATGCACACCATCATCCCCGGAATGCTGCGCGAGAATGGTCGGGTAACAATGCCATTCGGCGTCATGGGCGGCGCCTATCAGCCAACGGGTCATGCCCGGTTCGTTACAAACCTCACCGATGCCGGCATGGGTTTGCAGGAGGCCATTGCAGCGCCTCGGGCATTTGCCGACAGCTGTGTTCTAAAAATCGAACGTGGATATCCGAATGAAGTGAAACAACAGTTGACCGATCTAGGGCACAAGATCGAGACGCCCGAAGCACCGCTCGGGGGTGCTCAGGCCATTCGAATTCGAGATGATGGTGTCCTGGAAGGCGCCAGCGATCCGCGAAAAGACGGTTGCGCACTGGGATACTGATGCCAAAAAAACGCTGCTGGACTTTCAATTTAGTTGGAAATGAAGCGGGTAAGCCCCGTCCCGAAATGGGCCAAACATATCCGGGATGTCCGGGTGATCGACAGGTTCCCCGGACCAGTCTTCGATCAGGTTCTGTTCGGAAACATAAGCAACGTAATAAGACTGATCGTTCTCGGCGAGAAGATGATAGAATGGTTGCTCTTTCGCCGGTCGGCTGTCCTCGGGAATCGCTTGATACCATTCTTCAGTGTTAGAAAATTCTGGATCAACGTCAAAAACCACCCCTCGGAAAGGGTGCTTTTTATGACGAACCACTTGTCCAAGGTGGTATTTTGCGTGTGTTTTCAACATTACTTGGCCCCCAAAGTCATTTTTACCCTTAACGCATCGCAAAAGTCCAATACTTGCTCAGAAATCGCAGGAAACAGTCTGTGAACTCTGACTTTACAGTTATCCCCACAGGTTGTTGCCACGTCAATTTTTCCTTTGCGCCATCAACTGTTGTACTCATTCCACAACTGAGGTGGAGATACACCAAATTGCACTGTTGAAGGACCCTTCATAACCGAATGTGATTTCATCGCGTCGCGAGTTGCGCTATCATCTGAAAAAAAAGGCAAGAGGCAGATGAGCAGATCTCTTTGCGCACTATTGGCGGTGCTGATGCTAGCGTCGTGCAGCGGTGGGTCCAAGACTCCTCCGCGCAATCTCAATGACGCTTGCAGCATTGCAAGAGAGCGCCCCGACTATATCAAAGCTTTCAAATCGACCGAACGCAAATGGGGTGTCCCGGTCCATGTTCAGATGGCAACCATCTATCAGGAAAGCCGTTATCGCGCTGACGCCCGCACGCCGCACAAGTTCGTTCTGGGCGTGATCCCGATGGGGCGGCAGAGCAGTGCTTATGGCTTTAGCCAAGCTTTGGACGGAACGTGGGAACAGTACCAGAAGGAAACCGGAAAACGGCGTGCAAAGCGGAACCGTATTCGAGACGCGTCCGATTTCATGGGTTGGTACATGAACAAAAGCTGGGAAAAGAACGGCATCCACCCCAGTGATACGCGAAACCAGTATCTGGCCTATCACGAAGGCCATGCCGGTTACGCACGCGGAAGCCACAATGGCAAATCCTGGTTGTTACGCGTCGCCGACGACGTTGATTCCCGTGCCGACCTGTACCGTCAGCAATTGACAGGTTGCCGATACTAGCCCTTGATGCAGCGCGCTTCAGCGATTGCCCGAGACGCGCGGTTCTCCGTCGATGAATAGGTTCTGGTTCAGGCTGTTTCCCGTTGTCAGCGGCCCCAGGATCACGGTCGTTCGTGCTCCGCCACTGTCATGCACGACCCATTTGCGCAGCTCCACCGGATCGCTCGTGAACATCAGTTCAATCTTGCCGTAATCCGGATTTTCCGGATCCTGCGCTGTAACAACGGTCGCGGTGCCGTCGAATTCATGTCCTACGACCATGTTGGCTCGACCAAGATCCACGGTCGGGGCCAGAACGATGGACAGTGGCGTTCGCCTGAGCGGGTACTGCTCGGGCGGTTGGTTGGATTTGGGATCGTGGATGATCACCGATCCGCCTTTGGCCAACACCACTGCTCGCTCGGGCGGGTCGTATTCGAACCGCATCCGACCCGGACGCTGCAACCACAACTTTCCAGTGCTTAGGGAAGCATCATCATTGACTTGGGTGAATGTGGTTTCAACAGTTTTCAAGCTGTTGAGGTAGTTCGAAATGTCTGCAAGCGGCAGTTTGTCTGCGGCCCAGGCCACTGGGGCCAGTAAGGAAAATGCAAGGGCATAAGCGATCTGTTTCATAGTGATCAGATAAGTGTTCTGCCCTCGCTTTGGAATGCCCTATTGTTCTGGCACCAGAATTTCGCGCTTGCCGACATGGTTGGCCGGCGAAACTATGCCTTCGTCCTCCATCTGCTCGACCAGCCGAGCAGCCTTGTTATAGCCGATAGCAAGCTTTCGCTGGATGTAGGAGGTCGAACATTTGCGATCCTTGATCACGATCGCAACGGCTGTGTCGTAGAGCGCATCTTCACCATCGGTGTTGCCGCCGGTATTCAGACCCAGAACTGCGTCGATGTTGTCTGCCTTTTCCTCGTCCGGGCCTTCAACCACACCACCCACATAATCGGCTGGGCCAAATGCTTTCAGGTGGTTGACGACCTCTTCGACCTCTTCATCCGACACGAACGGTCCATGGCAACGAGTTATCTTGGCCCCACCAGCCATATAGAGCATATCGCCCTGCCCCAACAGTTGCTCGGCGCCCATTTCGCCTAGAATGGTACGGCTGTCGACCTTTGAGGTTACCTGAAACGAAATCCGAGTGGGGAAGTTGGCCTTGATTGTGCCGGTGATGACGTCGACAGACGGGCGCTGCGTCGCCATAATCAGGTGAATACCCGAGGCGCGCGCCATTTGCGCCAGACGTTGGATGCAAGCCTCGATTTCCTTGCCTGCGACCATCATCAGGTCGGCCATCTCGTCGACGATGACAACGATATATGGCATGGCCTTGGGTTCGAACTGTTCTGTCTCGAAAATCGGCTCGCCGGTTTCCTCGTCAAATCCAGTTTGGACAGTACGGCTGAACATCTCACCTTTGGACAGCGCGTCCTTCACCCGACCATTATAGCCCGCGATGTTGCGCACGCCCATCTTGGACATCTTGCGATACCGATCCTCCATCTCGCCCACGACCCATTTCAAGGCAACGACCGCTTTTTTCGGATCGGTCACAACAGGACTTAGCAGATGCGGAATGCCGTCATAAACCGAAAGCTCCAGCATCTTGGGATCGATCATGATCAGGCGGCATTCGTCTGGCGTCAGCTTGTAGAGCAGCGACAGGATCATGGTGTTGATCGCCACCGACTTACCCGACCCCGTGGTCCCGGCAATCAGCAGGTGGGGCATCTTGGCGAGGTTGGCCACAACCGAACCGCCACCGATGTCTTTGCCCAGCGCCAACGGCAAAGCATGATTTCCGTCTCCAAAATCCCGGCTGGCCAGGATTTCCCTCAACACCACCATTTCGCGATTGTCGTTAGGTAATTCGATCCCGATGACCGAGCGGCCCGGCACGGTCGAGACCCGCGCTGAAAGCGCCGACATCGAGCGTGCGATGTCGTCGGCCAAGCCGATGACGCGGCTGGCCTTGAGGCCCGGCGCCGGTTCCAGCTCGTACATGGTGACGACGGGACCGGGGCGGACGCTGACGATCTCGCCCTTAACCCCATAATCGTCGAGCACGTTTTCCAGCATCCGCGCGTTTTCCTCAAGCGCTTCGTCGCTGAGGTGATGGCGCTGGATGTTTGCTGGGTTGGACAGCAGGTTGAGCGGCGGCAGCTCAAAATCAGCAGCGTTGTCTTCAAAGGACAGCGCCGGTTGCGCCTCGGCCTGCGCCCGACGCGAAGGTTGTGGCACACGGCGGACGGGTTGTGCCACGACGGGTTTGCGTGGCTCTGCAATCGGGATCGGCATACGAGGAGTAGAGGGTGAAACTTCCGACTCTTCGTCGATCATCGGTTCATCGGCAAAATCGTCATAGGTTTCGACCACATGCTCGTGACCGGCTTGATCCCAACCCGGCTCAAAAGCATTCAGCGCTGGTTCCATCGGCAATGTTACACCTGCAGTCAGCGGCGGCTCGGGTGGCAGTTCGCCACCCCGGTTCACATTCAGGATCAGTGGATCCGGCCCACGCCCACGCCCTCTGGTCAGCGGCCTGTTTGGATCTGGTTCAGGCTCCATCGAACCGGTGGCAACCTGCCGGTTCCGCACAGCCGCGGCAATCTTGGATCGAATACGGTCGTCCCCGGGCATCTCGTCATAACCCTGTACCGGTACGGCTTCGACCAGTTCAGGTTCTGGCATTGGGTCGGGGCGACGGATCAGGCCCGGCATGCGTGCCAGCAGTCCAGATTTCGGAGTGCGTTCCGCCTGAGGGGGATGGGCATAGCCTTCTTCAAAAAACTCTTCCGAAAATGCTGTGTCGTCATCAATTGAATGGTTGATCACAGCGCGCGCTGCAGCGCGTCCATCGGCCCATTGCGCCCGACGGTCCCGTGCCGCCCGCGCCGTCGCCTGTGCCCCGCGCCCTATGAGTGCCATCAGCATGTCGTAAGTCATCACCAGGCCCAGCAGAAACGCCCGGAAACCGCGTCTTACGTCGGCCATAGTGAAACCGAGAACAAACACACCCAGCGTCAACATGCCTGCGGCCATCGCAAGCGACATCATCTTGACCATGAAGTGCGACGATATGGGTAACAGCGTCAGCAGCGCACCCATCACGGTATCCCCGAACAGCCCGCCAAGGCCAAAGCTGTGCGTTGTGCGCCATGCATCACCCGGAACAAGTGTCGCAGCATAGACGGATACGATCGCAATCCAGATCGGAGCAAAGATCAGGCGTGCGATGGCCCGGTCTTCGCCCGAATGAACTGCAAACCGAACGCCCCAGCCCGTCAGCACCAGAGCGACGCCCCAGCTGCCCCAACCCACAATCATGAACAACGGTGCTGCGATGGATGCACCCGCTCGTCCCATCCAGTTCTGAACCGGCGCGTCTGTCGATACCATCCAGTTCGGGTCGTCCGGTGTATAGGAAACGATCATCGCAGCGGCAGCCAACCCCAGCAGGATCAATACGATCCCGATCAGTTCCTTGCCACGCCTTTCGATTGCCGCCTGCATCTTGCTGTCCAGCAACGGATCGCGACTGCGCGTGTTGTATGATGCCATGCTACCCTCGTACCTCACGAATAGATGCAGTCGCGGAGTGTGATCAGCCCCTGCTGCAACTCTGTTTTTGGGGCCACCATCGCGACCCTGATATATCCCTCACCCGGGTTTTGCCCCGGCTTACCTTGGGCGAGATAAGCACCCGGCAGCACCCGGACACCCGTCTCCCTCCAAAGCTTCAGCGCTACCTGTTCACCATTGTCCACAGGAAGCCATAAAAAGAACCCGGCCTCGGGAGGCATATAGCCCTGCACACCCTCAAAAACCTCGTCGGCGATGCGATACTTCTCTTGATAAAGCCCCCGGTTTTCCAAAACGTGCACCTCGTCGGCCCAAACTCGCGCCGCCGCCGCCTGTAAGGGAGATGGTAAGGGTGCGCCCGAATAGGCCCGCAACTGCTTGACTTTCTTGATCGTCTCCGGCCCACCGGCGATCAACCCCGAACGCAATCCGGCAAGGTTCGACCGCTTCGACAACGAGTTGAAGAGCGTGATCCTCTCGGGGTCTGCTCCCAACTCCTGCGCGACCGTCAGAACGCCGGTAGGAGCATCGTCGCGGTAAATTTCGGAATAACATTCGTCGGCAAAAATGCGGAAATCGAAATGTTCAGCCAGCCGGATCAGCTCGGCCCAATAGTCACGCGACGCAACCGCTCCCTGTGGGTTGGCAGGCGAGCAGATATAGGCAATAGTGGTTCGGTTCAGCACCTCCTCGGGCAGACTGGCATAGTCCGGCAGATGCCCCGTGGCAAAGGTTGCCGGAACAAACCACGGCTCGGCCCCAACCGAGATCGAGGCGACCATGTAAACCTGATAAAACGGGTTTGGACACAAGACTACAGGTCGCTGGCCGTTTTTCTGCTCTGGACACAGCGCCATGGCAGTGTTGTACAACCCCTCACGCGTTCCATTCAGCGCCATCACGTTGGTGTCGGGGTTCATCGAAACACCGTAGCGACGTCCGATCCAATCGGTGATCGCAGCCCTCAGTTCCGGTGTCCCGTCGTTATCTGGGTATCCCTGAAACCCGGCGGCGTTTTCCACAATCACATCCGTAACCCATTGAGGAAACGTATGTTTTGGCTCTCCTATTGTCATATGCACAATATCGCCACCCGGCTCGTGATGATCGAGCAGGGCACGCAGGCGTGGGAATGCATATGCCGGTAGGTTCGAAAACCGCTCGGGGAAATCCATCATTACTGCCTCAATATCGGGATCGTTGATCGCCCCGTTTGACATCAAGTTACATACCCCCCCCCAATACGTCCAGCTAAAGCGATGTCAAAACAGGTAATTGTGGCATTCAGGTCAAAGCTGATTCAGCCGCCGCTCCAAGTCGCAACAACATCTCTTCGGAATTCGGGTGCCCCAACAACATCAGACCACAACCCGGTGTTCCGGTTGGCAAAGTCAGTGCAGAAAGCCCCATCAAGTTGCCAATGCGCGTATTGCGCAGCGCCAACAGGTTTTCCGTCACGTAGTAGTCATGGTCATTCATCAACCGTTCCAAATTTGGCGGCGTGATCGGGGCCGTTGGCGCCAACACCGCATCAAATCCTGAGGTCGCGGCATCCCAGGCGGCCCGACAGTTTTCCAGCTTGGACCAAGCCGCAACATAATCTGGACCCGAGAAGTTTTTTCCTTGCCTGAAACGGTCCAGTATTTCAGGGAACATAACCTCGGGATTGGTTTCAATCACATCGCGCCAAAGGCCATAGGCCTCGGCGGTGTAGAGCGCGCCGGACAGTGGCATGGCTTCCTGCAATTCCGGCACCTCCAGAGGCACGACTTGCGCCCCAGCCTCCGCCAACCGGCGCAAAGACTCTTCGTAGGCCGCGCGCGGCGCTTCCCGCAGGTTATCCAGCGCCACGGTTTGCAGGCTTGCAAACCTGCGTCCTTTCAAAATTGCCCCCCGCAGATCGGCGGGCGATCCGTTTTCAAGTAGAGCCAGCATCTGCGCCGCATCCTCGACAGATCGTGCCAGCGGGCCAATCGTGTCGAATTTCAGACACAGTGGTACAACGCCTTCCAGGCTCAGCCGACCCGCCGTGGTTTTCAAGCCGACCAAATCGTTCCAGGCCGCCGGTATTCGCACCGATCCGCCTGTATCGGAACCGATCCCACAAGCCGCGAGGCCCCAGGCAACCGATGCCGCCGCACCCGACGAAGACCCACCAGGAACCGCTGTCTCGTCATGGATGCACGGTGGCGTACTCGTGATCGGGTTCAATCCTAGTCCAGAAAAGGCCAACTCGCTCATATGCGTCTTGCCCAAACAGACCGTGCCCATCGCGGTTGCGTTCCGCATCACCACCGCATCGGTCTCCGGCACCCGATTTTTCAGCAGCGCCGACCCGGCCTCGGTCGCCGTGCCCGCCGTATCGAACAGATCTTTCCAACTGATGGGCACTCCATCCAGCAAAGACCGGCGCAAACCGAATTTGGCGCGATTCCTGGCTTCCTTTGCTTCAGCTCGGGCGCGGTTATGGGTCACCTGGGCATAAATTCGATTGCTATGAGGATGTGCATCAATGGCGGACAGGTAAACCTCTGTCAGTTCGACAGGATCAATAGAGCCGCCGTCGATTCCCCTTCCCAAATCACTTGCTGTCATTGTCAGCCAGTCTTGCATCGCACCCTCCCAATATCTTTCGGCGACGGTAGCGACAGGACACCCCATGGACAATCCCGTTCGCGCGCGCATATTGCAGGCCATGAAAGATGTTTCCGATATCCTGATCGTCGGCGGCGGCCTGAATGGCCCCGCTTTGGCTTTGGCGCTGGCGCAAACCGGACACTCGGTCTCTCTGGTAGATGCACTGGCCGAGGATATCAGGCAAGATGCGGCCTTTGACGGGCGTGCCTATGCGCTCGCTTTGGCCTCGCAGCGGTTGCTCCGGACCATCGGTGTTTGGGATCGAGTGGCGCAGCAAGCCCAACCAATGTTGGAAATCAAAGTCACCGATGGCCATGCCGGGGCCGGCCCTTCGCCTTTCTTCATGCATTTCGATCATGCCGAGATCGAGGAAGGCCCGATGGGTTATATGGTCGAAGACCGCTATCTACGGCGGGCTTTTCTCCAAGCCGTCGCCGAAGAGGGCCGGATCACCCAGATCAGCGGAAGTGTCGTCACGTCTCAGGAAACCGACCCTGATGGCGCCACCGTAACATTGGATGATGGCACCGAATTGCGCGGCAAACTGCTGGTGGGTTGCGACGGGCGTCGTAGTGGAACTGCACAGCGCGCAGGCATCAAGCGAACCGGCTGGAATTATGGGCAGACGGCGCTTGTCTGCGCCATCTCTCATGAGCTGCCGCATCACGGCGTCGCGCATCAGTTCTTCATGCCACCAGGGCCTCTGGCCATTTTGCCGTTGAGCGGAAACCGAAGCTCCATTGTCTGGAGCGAGCGCTCCGCGACGGCGAAACGGATCAACGCGATGTCCAAATCAGACTATCTGCAGGTTCTGCGCCCCAGGTTCGGTGATTTCTTGGGTGAGATCAGCCTCGAAGGCGACCGGTTCACCTACCCCCTGAACCTGACCATCGCAAATTCATTCATTAGCGAGCGCTTGGCGCTTGTGGGAGACGCCGCGCATGGAATGCATCCGATCGCGGGTCAGGGCCTCAATGCGGGTCTGCGCGATGTGGCTGCCTTGGCCGAAGTTCTGACACTGGCGGCACGACGCGGAGAAGACATCAGCGCCACACTGGTACTGGAGCGATATCAAGAATGGCGCAGGTTCGACACTGCGACGCTCGCGCTGGCAACCGATACTTTCAATCGGTTGTTTTCCAACGATAATCCGATCCTGCGCTTGGGGCGGGACATTGGCATGGGCATTGTAGGGTCATTGCCCGGATTGCGCCGTGGCTTTGTTCGCGAAGCCGCCGGATTGACCGGAGACTTGCCGAAACTTTTGCAGGGCCAGCCGATTTAGGATCACTGTCCTGATCACTCCAAAACCCGAGCCTCGTCCACCAGCATCACCGGAATGCCGTTTCGGATTGGAAATGCCAACCCTGCCGCCTTGGAGACCAGTTCCTGTCGCTCAGGTTCATATTCCAGCATCGTATGCGTCTGGGGGCAGATCAGTGCTTCGAGCATGCGGCGGTCGAATGAAGACAGGGTTTCGGTCATTGCAATGTTTCCTCGTTGGAGCCGCCGCGCAGGGCGAATTCTATCAATGTCACCAGCGTTTCCCGGCGTGTTGCCAGACAAGGAGCTTCCAGAAGTGCTTGCTTGTCCTCCGGGTCGAAATCCAAAAGCATCGACAACGAGTTGACCAGCAACTCATCGTCCGCGTCTTTCAGGGTTTCCCAGTCGGTTGATAACTGTCGGGCGGCAAAGAAGCGTTCCAGCAGTCGCAAAAATCGCGTCCTGTTGAATTCGTTATCGCCTTCCGGACGGCCAAGATCACGCTCGAAGCCGTCCCAAGACACCGAACACCGACGATATGGAGCAAAGGCATCAAGTTCCGACTTGATCCGGAACCGGGACACGCCGGTCAACGTGATCAGATAGCGGCCATCCTCAGTTTCCGAGAATTGCGTGATCCGCCCTGCACATCCGATCAGATGCAGCTTATCCGCTTTGCTGTGGCAAGGATTTGGTTGCACCATGCCAATCAGCCGCTCGGACGTTTTGAGCGAGTCGTCCAGCATCTGCAGGTAGCGCGGCTCGAATATATGCAACGGTAACCGCGCCCGGGGCAGCAGCAGCGCGCCCGGAAGCGGAAATACGGACACCGTATCCGGCAGGTCGGCAGGGTGCATCATGTACCGAGTGTAGCTCTGAACCGAAATTAGGCAAATATCATCGAGCTGAGTTTCCGTCGGCCGTTCAGAACGATTGGGTCGTTGGGCTTGAGGGCATCGAAAATTGTGAAAAGCTGAGTCTTTGCAGCGCCATCATTCCATTCGCGATCTCTGCGAAACAGTTCAAGCAACTGCGCCACCGCTTCTTCGACATTGCCACTTGCGTGTAATGCCTGTGCCAGATCGAACCGCGCCTGATGGTTGTCTGGCTCAGACTCGACCGCCGCTCCGAGTTCCGCAACCGGACCAACATCGGCAGCTTGACGCGCTAATTGCAACTGAGCGTGCGCGGCATCAATCTCGGCCGAGTTCGAAATCTCGGCTGGAGCGCCATTTAAGATAGCCTCGGCCTGATCCAGATCGCCCATGGCGATATGGGCGCGAACAAGACCGCCATAGGCACCGGCATGGGCCGGATCTTCGCCCAATATGGCCGCAAAGGTTTGCGCAGCGTCGACGGCAGCACCTTCGGCCAACATCTCTTCGGCGGCCTGAACCGCCTCATCAAGCTGCCCGCCCGGGCTTTGGCCACCGGCCTTTTCGATTACCTTGTCAACAAATCCTTTGATCTCGGACCCGGGCAACGCGCCTTGGAATCCGTCAATTGGTTGGCCTTTGTGAAACGCATATACGGTCGGGATCGACTGAATGCGCATCTGCGCCGCGATTGTCTGGTTTTCGTCCACGTTGACCTTGACCATCTTCACAGCGCCCCTGGCTGCGGTCACAGCGTCTTCCAGTGCCGGACCGAGAGTCTTGCATGGGCCGCACCAGGGTGCCCAGAAATCAACGATGACCGGAACCTCTTGTGACGCTTCAACCACATCTGCCATGAACGTGGCTTCGGTTCCGTCCTTGATCAGATCGGTTGCGGCAGGCGCACCTGCGCCGTTCAGAATGTCCATGGTTTCAACTCTCCGGTTTGAACTTGGCTCCTATATGCCGCCGCGTAGTACGGAAACCAAGAGCAGAGTCGCATTCTTTGCATCATTCACAGATCGAAAGTTGCAAATACAGGCGCGTGATCACTTGGCTTTTCCCACCCACGCGCGTCACGCAAGATTCGACTTGAATGGCCTGCGTTTGAAATGTCCGGCGTGGCCCAGACATGATCCAGCCGCCGACCCTTGTCCGCCGCATCCCAGTCACGCGCACGGTAAGACCACCAACTATAAAGCAGCCCTTGCGGAATATCCTGTCGCGTGATGTCGACCCAATTGCCCGCCTCTTGCGTCTCGGCCAGATGATCGACTTCGATTGGTGTGTGGGAAACGATCTTAAGAAGCTGCTTGTGCGACCAGACATCGTCTTCGCGCGGAGCAATGTTCAGGTCTCCCACCAGAATTGACTTTTCGGGTTTGTCGGCGCGGAACCAGTCGCGCATATCGGTCAGATAGTCCAGCTTCTGCCCGAATTTCTCGTTGGTCTCCCGGTCTGGTACATCGCCACCGGCCGGGACATAGAAATTGTGAATCGTCACACCGTTTTCCAACCGCCCAGCGATGTGCCGCGCATGGCCAAGCTCGGCAAAGTCCTTGTCGCCAATATCCTCGATTGGCAGGCGCGACAGGATGGCGACGCCATTATATCCTTTTTGTCCGCGGGCGATCATGTGGGTGTATCCCAGTTCAGCGAACCCTTCGGTCGGGATTTTTTCCACCGGTGATTTGCACTCTTGCAAACACAAGACATCAGGGGCTTCTTCCTGCAGCAGCTTCAGAACAATGGGCTCACGCAGGCGCACCGAGTTTATATTCCATGTGGCAACTGTGAAGGGCATCGGTAAACTCTCCTAAGGCAACACCAGGCAACCTATCGTGCTGATCACCGGGGTGCCACCTGAAATGGACAACAAAAAAACCCCGGCACGAGGCCGGGGTCAGTCCAACAGGGAGGTGCATGTCATGACCCGGACATGCGCGGGTTAGGTAGACCTTAAAGTTGCAATCAGGGTATCACTTTGATCGAAGTCAATCCACACTCAGTTATGAAACAAGTCGATATCCACCGGATTCTGTGACCAAAAGGCGAGCATTCGAGGGGTCTGGTTCGATTTTCTGCCGCAAGCGATAGATATGCGTCTCGAGCGTGTGGGTTGTCACACCAGCGTTATACCCCCAAACCTCGTGTAAAAGGACATCGCGCGGAACGACGCCATCGGTCGAGCGGTACAGGAACTTCAGGATATTGGTTTCCTTCTCGGTCAGGCGAATCTTTCGCTCATCCTCGGTCAGCAGCATTTTCATGGCCGGTTTGAACGTATACGGCCCAAGCGCAAAAACCGCGTCCTCGGATTGCTCGTGCTGGCGAAGCTGCGCGCGAATACGCGCCAAAAGGACCGGGAATTTGAAGGGTTTAGGTACATAATCGTTGGCGCCTGCATCCAAACCCAAGATCGTGTCCGCATCGCTGTCATGACCAGTCAGCATGAGAATCGGACTTTTGACGCCTTGCTTGCGCATAAGACGGCACAACTCGCGCCCATCCGTGTCGGGCAAACCCACATCCATAATTACCAGGTCGTAGATCGCTTCTTTGGCGCGCTCCAAGGCGCTTTGCCCGTCCGACGCTTCGAAAACGTCAAAATCTTCGGTCATCACGAGTTGCTCGCTGAGCGCCTCACGCAGATCTTCGTCATCATCAACCAGCAGGATTTTCTTGAGCTGAGCCATGTACCGGTCCTCCTAAAGCTTTTCCATCACTTGATCGCAGAACGCACAATCGGCAAGATTTACTGCAACGCTCTCACGCCCTCGTGTCTCCTTTCCGGTTATTATTTGCTAATTGTTTCACTTTTGCCGCGTGAAAGAATAGACGAAATGCAGAACGTTACAGGATGAAGCAATGAGTCTCTTTCCGGACATTACCGAGTTGTTGGCGCGTGCCCGGGCCGATCTGCGCATGGGCGTGCCGGTCGTTTTGAGCGATGGTACCGGGTATTGCGTGGTGGCGCTTGCCGCCGAAACCATGAGCGCACAGCGGCTGGCGGACCTTCGCTCTTTAGGTGGATCGCCCGTCGTCGCCGTTACCGCACGACGGGCTGAAACGCTCAAGGCGCGCGCCTATGACGGTGATCTTGCGCGGATTGTTCTTCCAATAAACGCTGACATGGTCTGGGTACAGGCAATCGCTGACCCATCCGACGATCTGAACTCACCGATGAAGGGTCCTTTGATTAGTGAACGGCAGGGCAACGCCAATCTTCACCGAATCGCTATCGCTCTGGCGAAATCCGCGCGTTTGCTGCCCGCCGCAGTCGTCTTGCCGATCAACGACGGTATAGCTTTTGCTGCCTCGCATGCCCTCACCTGCATCGATCACTTACAGGCTGCACCCCATCTGGCGGATCGCAGCCCCCTGCGCGAGGTGGTGGCGGCACGCTTGCCGATGGACGTATCCGAAGCAGGACGACTGCATGTCTTTCGTCCTGACGACGGCGGCGAAGAGCACTATGCAATCGAAATCGGCCGTCCAGATCGTGAAAAATCCGTGCTGACCCGATTGCATTCTGCTTGTTTTACC
>NZ_JBXWQW010000018.1:0-86826 GCF_059612585.1 Ruegeria sp. YKSF57
GGTTGGCTTTGGCCAGCGTATCAAAGCGCATCAGGGTGGCAATCAGTTGCGGCATTTGATCCAGAGGGATCATGTTCGGCCCGTCCGACGGCGCGTTGTCCGGGTCCTGATGGGTTTCGATGAACACTGCGCCGATTCCCAGCGATACCGCCGCCCGCGCCATCACAGGCGCAAACTCACGTTGGCCGCCGGACGAACCGCCGCGCCCGCCGGGTTGTTGCACCGAATGGGTCGCATCCATCACCACCGGATACCCGGTCTGGGCCATTTGTGGCAGGGAGCGCATATCAGCCACCAGCGTGTTATAGCCGAACGAAGTGCCACGTTCGGTCAGCAGGATGTTGGTATTGCCAGTGCTTTCGATCTTTTCGACTATATTCGGCATCTCCCACGGCGCAAGAAACTGACCCTTTTTTACATTGACCACTGCGCCCGTATTACCCGCAGCCAGCAGCATATCCGTCTGGCGGCACAAAAACGCTGGGATCTGCAGGACGTCTACCGCCTCGGCGGCGATGGCACACTGCGCTTCGGTATGAACATCGGTCAGGACCGGTATGCCCATCGTCTTGCGGATACCATCCAGAACCTGCAACCCCGCATCAATGCCCATGCCGCGTTTTCCAGACAGCGAGGTCCGGTTCGCCTTGTCATAGCTGGCTTTGAAAACGTACTGCGCGCCAGCGGCTTCGCAGGCTTCTTTCATCTGCCCTGCGATCATCTGCGCGTGATCGGCGGTTTCAAGCTGGCACGGGCCCGCGATGATGGTGAGCGGAAGGTCGTTGCCCACTGTCAGATCGGCGATTTTTACATGTTTCATGAGTCTTACGAGGATACCTGTTCACGAAGGATCGACGCGGTAAGCGAGATCATGAGGTAGATACCAGCAAAAACCAGAAATGCCAAAATCGTATTTTCGAACTTGCGTGGATAGCTGGGATCATCGCTGGGCACGGGGTTTACGAACACCGTCAGATAGCGCACCTGACGGTTGGCCTCGATCCGGGTGGTTTCCATTTGCTGCAATGCTGTTTGCAGAATCAGATCCCGTGACGCCAGGTCGGCCTGTGCCATCTGAATGCGAACGTTCAGCTGTGCCAGCGAGTTCTCGCCGTTCGAGGCGTCGAGCATCTCGGCATTGAGCGATGCCAGCACCGCTTCCAGTCTTTGGATATCAGCCTGGGCACCGTCGACTTTGGCCTTGTTCGGGCGGGCGTTGTCCAGCAATGCGGCCAGTTCAAGCTCCTTGTCCTGCAACTGCACCTCGACCTGGTCGATCCGCGCGCGCAGGCTGGCAATCACGCTGGCCGGATCCAGTATCGCACCTTCCTGCTGCAATTGGACCAGTGCCTCCTGCGCGTTTCGACGTTCCGCCTGCGCCATTTCGAAACTGTCGCGCGCGTCCTTCATCTGGTCCTCGCGCTTCTGTTCGGACAGGTCGTTCACCCGTTCTTCGGCATACGAGATCAGTTTTTCGGAATACTCCGTGGCCACCAGCGGATCAGGGGCGATCACTTCCATCCGGATGACACCCTCGGTCGGGTCATAGCCAAGTTTCACTGATCGCTTGTAGATCTTGTAGGCCGCCTCGTTGCTGGCATCGCCAGGCAGGCGTTGTATCTCGTCGATCCAGGGTTGCTGGAACTGTGACTTGAACCCGACGTCGCGATCCAAAAGCAGCATTGCTTCTTTCGATTCCAGGAATGACTGGACCGAGATCGAATCCTGGCTGGTGGCGAACTGGGTGCCTGCAAACAGGCTGCCAACGCTGCCCAGTGCTCCGTCGGCTTGCAGGATGACAAATTCGGACTTGGTCGAATACATCGGCGTGGCGTAGCGATAAAAATAGGTTCCGACCAGCGCGGTGGGCAATATGACGAACATCGCCAGACGGGCCATAAGGCCGAACATCTTTCTGCGGCGACGCCGAGCAATATCGCGCTGAATCTTGCCGATCTCCATCTCGCGACGTTGCGACGGGCTGAGTTCGGTCGAGGGCAGGGTCTCGCGCCGCTCGCGGATGGTTTGCGGCAGCTGTATCCGGTCGCGTGGTTGTTCATCGTCGGACTGGGTTTGCGTAACCACCAGATCCAGCACGTTGGTTCGGCTAGTCGGGTCGATCCCTTTCTGCCGCAGCAAACGCACCGCGTCATAATCCGATGTTGCGGGCAGTTTGTGCTTTTGCGCCAGACGCCTTGCTACGCGCAACTGTCGCCCGGTCAGCCCCTCGCGCTTGATGGCCTCCAGTTCTTCACCCACCTGCGTCTCGGGTTCGTGCTGGCCCAATGCACGGCGAATCCGCTCGGCTGGTGAAAGCTGACCGGTTTCGTGTCCGTCCTCACCTGCGCCGGATGCCTGATCGCGCCGGATGCGATATTTCCTAGCCTTGGGTTTGGTAGTCATAAAGCTGCGTTGCCTCTTCCAAGGTTTCAAAGTGATAAAGCTTACCGTCCATCAGGACGGCAGCCTGATGCGCAAATTTCTCGAGAATCTGCGGGCTGTGCGACACGATCACGATGGTTGTCGTGCGCAACCGTTCCTGCAGGATCGACCCTGCTTTCTTGTTGAACTCCACATCCGTTGTTGCGGGCATCCCCTCATCGATCAAATACATGTCGAAATCCAATGCCAGCATCAACGCAAATGTGAACCGTGACCGCATGCCCGAGGAATAAGTGCCAAGTGGCTGGTCAAAATACTCGCCCAGATCGCACAGCCACCGGCAATAAGCCTCGACATAATCCGGGTCCATTCCATACAGCCTGGCGATATAGCGGGCGTTCTCCATGGCCGAGATGCGTCCGATTACGCCGCCCATGAATCCGAGCGGGAACGAGATGTTGCATTCGCGGCGGATAATACCCTCGTCCGGTTTTTCCAGCCCCGCCATCATGTTGATCAGCGTCGTCTTGCCTGTACCATTGGGGGCCAGAATGCCCAGAGATTTTCCCAGCTCGACCCGAAAGGAAACGCGGTCGAGGATCACCTTACGCTGGGTGCCCGTCCAGAAGGATTTGCTGACATTCTCGAATTCTAGCATCGTGCGTCTGCCGCTGGGTGGCCTCTGTTTTTGTCGGTGGGCGCGGACCCTGCCAGTGCAGGCCGCATGCCGGGTACACTTTTATCTTGGCCACATTATGTCGAAATGTGAAACAAATGATCAACGTGGGATTGATGCGTCCGGCCAATTGTGCGGTCGGGCATTGACCTGCCTCTAGCATTACGGGGCCAGACGGCACAAGTCGCCCCGATCGGGGAGACACTGCAATGACATCGACCGTGGCCCGGGAAATCAGCGCCTGTCGCCTGTGTGCCGACAAGTTCGCGGCAACGGCAACCGCGCATCTGCCGCGCCCGGTTGTCTGGTTCCGTCCCGGTGCGCGCATCCTGATCGCGGGGCAGGCTCCGGGCGCACGGGTCCATGCGTCGGGCCGCCCCTTCACCGATCCCTCTGGTGACCGGCTGCGCGACTGGCTTGGGCTGAACGAGGATATCTTTTACGACCTGTCCCGCGTTGCCGTGGTTCCGATGGCGTTCTGCTTTCCCGGGTACGATGCCCGCAATGCAGACCTGCCGCCACCGCCGATCTGTCGCCGCACCTGGCACGACCGAGTCATCGACGAGTTGGGAGAGATGCCTCTGACCGTTCTGGTTGGCGGCCACGCCCACAAATACCACCTGCGTGCCCGCGCCCCCGTCACCGAGACCGTTCGCAATTGGCGAGACCATGCGCCGCGGGTCTTTGCCTTGCCTCACCCGTCCTGGCGCAATACGGCATGGCTCAGGAAACACCCGTGGTTCGAGGCAGAGCTGCTGCCGGTGCTGCGCGCCCGGGTGCAGGAGGTTCTGAATGACTGAAACAACTGCCCTGGACGTCGCTCATGCGGCAATCGAGGCCACCCCCGACAGCGACGCCGCCCGTTTGCGCTTCTATGAAAGGTTGGCCGACAGCGAACTGTTTCTGATGCTGACCAAAGAGGCGCAGGGTGAAAACATCTCGCCCGAGCTTTTCGACGTGGCGGATGGCCGCTTCGTGCTGGCTTTCGACCGCGAGGACAGGCTGGCGCAATTCGC
This sequence comes from Ruegeria sp. YKSF57, assembly GCF_059612585.1. Classification (NCBI taxonomy): domain Bacteria; kingdom Pseudomonadati; phylum Pseudomonadota; class Alphaproteobacteria; order Rhodobacterales; family Roseobacteraceae; genus Ruegeria; species Ruegeria sp. YKSF57. The sequence goes on from NZ_JBXWQW010000018.1 coordinate 4,075, forward strand.
CGGGCGTCCCGCCCCCTATGCGGCATTGTCGGGACGGGTGCTGTCGTCGATGCTGGCGGGGCAGGGTATCGGTCTGGGTCTGAACCTCGAAGTTGCCCCATCCTCGATCCTGATCCCGGCCGAAGCGCTGGCGTGGCTCAGCGATGCGCTCGGCCACGAACCCGACGAGGTATCGGCGCGAATCACTCGGTTTCTCGCCCCGAAGGGCTTGCCGGATGTCCTGATCCAGGCGCTCGACGTCAAGCTTGCGACTGCGGCCGGGTTGGTCCAACGCGCGTATCTGGTCGGGACCGAAGACGAAACTGGCACCCGCGGGCACCTTCTGGCCTTTGTCGGTGCTGTAGATGGCGCGGAGGGGGCTTTGGCCAAGGCCGCCTCCGAGGCTTTGACCTTTTCCGGCATCGAGGCTGGGACAATGGATGTCGGGTTCTTCTCCGCCTCTGACAGCGCTGTTGAAAAGCTGGCGAAGACGGGCTTGTGTTTTGATCTGACTCAGCCCGAGACGCCGCAGCCTCTGCGTCCGGCACCGGGCAGCGACCCGTCCAAGCCGCCGATCCTCAAGTAACGCTCGGCGCATCATAACAACTGGGCGCTTCCAGCAGCGGTCGGGCGGTTATTCCGCCGCGTCCTCCAGCTTGTCCTGCGTGCGGGTTTCGAAATCCGACGCCGCGTGCCGCTCGCGCAACTGGAACTTCGGCTCGCCTGATGTCTTGTTGACCATGCGGCCCCGGCTCACCGCCGGGCGGGCATCGATCTGCCTGGACCAGCGCATCACGTTCTCATAGCTTTCCGCATCCAGAAATTCGGCCGCGCCATAGTTTCGGCCCAGCACCAGTTGTCCGTACCAGGGCCAGATCGCCATGTCCGCAATCGAATAGTCTTCACCAGCGATATAGGTCTTGTTCGCCAACTCCCGATCCAGCACATCCAACTGCCGTTTGACCTCCATGGCAAAGCGGTTGATCGGATATTCCCATTTCTCCGGCGCATAGGCGTAGAAATGACCAAAGCCGCCGCCCAGATAGGGCGCGCTGCCCATCTGCCAGAACAGCCAGTTCATCACCTCGGTGCGCGCCGGGCCGCTTGCAGGCAGGAAAGCCCCGAATTTTTCGGCCAGATGAAACAGGATCGAACCGCTCTCGAATACCCGCACCGGTTCATCCCCGGACCGGTCGACGAGCGCAGGGATCTTTGAATTCGGATTGATCTCGACAAAGCCCGAACTGAACTGGTCGCCGTCCCCGATCTGGATCAGCCACGCATCGTACTCGGCGCCTTCGTGCCCCTGCTCCAGAAGCTCTTCAAGCATGACCGTCACCTTCACCCCGTTCGGTGTGGCCAGCGAGTAAAGCTGTATCGGATGTTTGCCTACCGGCAGGTCCTGGTCATGGGTCGCGCCGGCTATGGGACGGTTGATATTGGCGAATTGCCCGCCGTTTTCCCGGTCCCACACCCAGATCTTCGGGGGAGTATAGCTGGTTAGATCGCTCATTCTGCGCCTCTTCGAGTTGTTCGTGCCACCGGGTGCCTCTTGCTCAGTTAATATTTCATTTTTCTATGTCTACCCCCAGAGGTGGAATAAAAAAGCTGTAACATATCCCGATTTCAGCTCACGAAACTTCTTTGCCCGTCACAGAGCCGCGAGGCCCTCTTCGTTCCCGGCCCGAAATGCATATTGTCCTCGCAGATCAACCGACGCCGCCACACGGCGCATTGGAAAACCGAAAGGACCGATTTGATGAAACGTCTTCTTGCTGCGCTGGCCGCCACGGCCGCCTTTGCCATTCCTGCCTATGCCGGCCCGCAATATGTTGACGGAACCGGCTACGCCGCGTCCGGCTATGATGTCGTCGCCTATCGCGATCTGGCGCAATCGGCCGTCGGTCAGGCGCAGCCCGAAGGCGTCAAGGGCAACGCCGCCTTCACCGCCGAATACAACGGCGCCACCTGGGCTTTCGTCTCCGAGGAGAATCGCGAAAAGTTTCTTTCAAATCCAGAACATTTCGCGCCGCAATACGACGGCCATTGCGCCTATGGCGTGTCGCGCGGCGGCAAGGTTCCGGGCAACCCGAACCTGTGGCGCATCGTGGATGACAAGCTTTATCTCAACATCACCAAGAACGTTGTCGGTTTCTGGGAAGAGGATATCCCCGGCAACATCAATCTGGCCCAGGGGAACTGGCCGGGCATCGAGCCCGATGCCGCATCGACCAATGTGATCCCGAATTTCACCTCCAGCGCTCCGACCAAGTAAATCGGCTGAATGTGAGTAACGAGTGTACGCCCGGGCGTACTGCCCGGGCTTTTTATGTCTGCAACTCAGTCAGGCTGCGTCTGTTTCATTCTAGTCCCAAATACCCCGGGGGTGAATTGCCCGCAGGGCAAGAGGGGCAGCGCCCCTGATTTCCCCAAAAGGGGCGCGACGCGTTCAAGCAACCTTCCTGTTCAGTAATGCCCTGCAACAAAACCACGCCGAAAACCGGAGTAGTTCATTGTCTGGTTGTGGAAAGGTTTCAGCGCCGCCTGTCGCGGCGGGCGCTCATTGGCTGAAAGGCCACGCCCACATGCGCCTCGCAATAGGGTTTTCCCTGTTCCACAGGCAGGCCGCAGAACCAGAAATCCTCGGTCGCCGGATCGCCGACGGGCCATTTGCAAGTCCGCTCGGTCAATTCCATCAGTGTCAGCTTCTTGGCCTTTTTTTCGATCTCGTTGACCTTGGCCAGTGCTTCGGGGCTGATTTCATTGGCCGAAGGTTGCGGCGGCAGCGGTTGGCCCGCCGGGATGATCTGGCGGCGCGGCGGTGTGGCCGGTTTGGTCTCGACCGCAGGCGCCGGGGCTGGGCGCGCCGGTTCGGTCTTGGGGGCGGGTTTCGGTTTTGCTTCGGCTTTCGGGGCGGGGGTCGGTTTTTCCTTGGGTTCCGGTTTGGCCGCAGCTGCGCCCGTAGTGCGGTTCGACAGGCCCAGACGATGCACCTTGCCGATTACCGCGTTGCGGGTGACCCCACCTAATTCCTTGGCGATCTGGCTGGCCGACTGGCCTTCGCCCCACATTTTCTTGAGCAGCTCTACACGCTCGTCAGTCCAGGACATGGGTTGCCTTTCAAAAGCGGGAAAGCGGCCCCCTTGATCGCGGCCGCCTTCGGAATTCGTCATAGGCCCCTATTCTAATCACTGTGCGCCGAGTTACAAGCTGTCTTCGAATCGGATGAGGGGCGGATGATGCAGAATTTCGTCGATCGGGGCGCACCACGCTTTGGCCGCTGCAACTGGATCGGTCTCTATACGCTGGCGCAGCGCGAAGTGCAGCGATTTCTCGCGGTTTGGACCCAGACCTTGCTGGCGCCACTGGTGACCGCCGGGCTGTTCCTGCTGATCTTCAACATCGCAATCGGGCCCGGGCGCCCCGATGTGATGGGAGTGCCATTCCTGACCTTCCTGGCTCCAGGCATTATGATGATGACGGTGATCCAGAACGCCTTTGCCAACACCTCGTCGTCAATGGTGATAGCCAAGGTGCAGGGCAATATCGTCGACACGCTGATGCCGCCGCTCTCGCCGCTGGAAATTCTGCTGGGCTATCTTGCCGGGGGCGTTGCCCGCGGCGTCCTGATTGCGCTGGCCGTCAGCATCGCATTGGCGCTGGTGCTGGGAATGATTCCGTACCATCCGCTCGTCGCCCTTGCCTTTGTCATCCTCGGCGGCGCCTTCATGGGTGCACTTGGCCTATTTGCCGGGATCTTTGCCAACAAGTTCGACCAGATGGCGGCGATCACCAACTTCATCGTTACGCCGCTGGCCTTCTTGTCCGGCACCTTCTACTCGGTCGAAGCGCTGCCGCCGGTACTGAACCGGCTGTCCCATGCCAATCCGGTTTTTTACCTTATTGACGGGCTGCGCTTCGGGATGATCGGCGTTTCCGACAGCTCTCCTTTTGTGGGTCTGGTGATCTGCACGCTGGCGACTGTCGCGGTTTGTTGCGTGACATGGCAGATGATCAGAACCGGATACCGGCTCAAATCCTAGGCGGTTTCCGGCTCGGCCAGCGTACCCGGCAGCAACGCTATGCGCGGTCGTCCAAGCCTGGGATGCAGGCGCGCCGCGACCTGCCAGGCACCGAACAGCGCAAGACCACCGGCGGCAAAAACGCCCGCAACCGGTGCTACCAGCAAGACCACCGAGGCAACGCCAGGTGTCAGAATGCCCGAGACATCGCGATAACTGGAATAGATCGCCGACATCTCGGTGCGCTCGGACGGTTTGACTGCCAGCAGGAATGGCAGTCCGGCACAGATATCCAGCACGATCAACCAAACCGAGCCGAGGACCAAACTGGTTACCGACACGACGGGCCAGCCCGACAACACGCCCGCCCCGGCGAAACAGGCCGCGCAGGCCAGAAACCCGATACGGACCGCGCTGCGCAGCGACCGCCCCTGCACCCAGCGCAGGATCAGCGGCGCTGCAAACAGCATGGCGTTGGTCAGCGACAACAGGATGCCGCCCAGCTGCTCACCTAACCCGTTTTCGATGGCAAAGATTGGCAGATAGACCACATAAATCCACCAGCCGCAGGACCGGATCATGGCAAACATGTACCCGGCAACCAGCCGCGGCTGCGCGAAAAAGCGCGGCAGAAAGGCCAGTGGATTTCGTGCCGGACCGCGCGCTTTTGCGATCAGCTTGCCGTTGCCCAGCCTCAGCCACCAAAACACCGCCAGCATCAGGATCGCTGCCGTACCGCTTATGACAAACGGGGCAGGTGGCCAGACCTCCATCAATAGCACCCCGGCCATCGGCCCGGCTGTCCAGCCCAAAGCGCTATAGAACATCCGGCTCGTTTCGCATCTTCCCAGCTCGATCCGATCGATATAGTCCAGCACATAGGCGTTGAAGCAGATGAAGGTGACAACTGCGGCCACCGTATTGCAGGCCAGCGCCGCCATGACGGTTTCAGGCGTGCCCTGAATGGCAAGACCGGCCCCGGTGACATAGAGTAGCGTACCGCCCGTATAGGCCCAGCGGCGCGGGATGAAACGGATGGCAAAAGGTACCATCAGACCTGCGGACAGCGAGGCGATGCCAACCAGGAAATACAGAAACGAGACCTGTGCCGCATCCTGCAGCGCCCGGTACAGCACCAGGGGAAAGACCGAGATCAGAATGCCGCGCACAACCGCTTCGAGACCGGCAAGGATGCCGAAATCGCGAACGGATGGGGCAGGAGCGTGGCGAACCCACTCGGGAATGCGTCTTTCGTGCATGTGGCAATCTTTCTAACCAACAAGCGCCAAAATTGCCGGATTGCACCATTGCTTCATCAACAATTGCGACATGGGCGTCGCGCATGGACCCGGATTTCGGGAATTTTACTGGGTTGCGTGGAACATAAGCTTAGCGGCGTCTCGCTTCTCGCCAGACCAGGATAAGCGCGCTTATCAGGATGATCGCGGCCCCCGTGACCGTGACCAGATCGGGAACGACAGAAAAGGCAGCAAAGTCATAACACGCAGCAAAGATCAGCGTGGCATAGCTGATCGGCGCCACGAAAGAGGCATCGGCACGCGCCATACCATTGACGAAACAGAATTGCGCACAAGCCATCAAAACGCCAACGCCCGCCAGCGCCGCCCATTGGGCGGGCGTGGGTTCGTGCCAGACGAATAGCACGGCCACCGACGCAATGGTCAGGCCCATCGCGTTGTTGATCAGCAGAACCTGCAACGCGATCTCGCGCCCCGCCAGCTTTTTGATGAAAATCAGCTCCATTCCAATCACTGCCGCTGCCGTCAGCGCTAGCAGAGCCGCAGGCTGAAAACTCGCCGGCGTAGGGCGCAGCAGAACCAGTGCCCCGATAAGCGCGACACCTGCCGCCAGCCAGCGCCACGGGCCAACCCGCTCGCCCAAAAGTGGGATTGCCAGCACCATGCCGAATACCGGGTTGAGAAAGGAAATCGCGGTGGCGTCCGCCATCGGAATGTAGGCGACCGAAGCAAACATCAGCGTCACACCGGCCCAGCCGAAACTCGTCCGGCCCAGATGCAGCCTCCAATGGGGCCGCGTCAGGTGTGGGCGGAACGCCGCCACCGCCATAACGATAACCAGAAAAGCGAACAGAAACCGCCCGTGACTGATCTGCATCGCGTGCAAGGGAGGCCCGAGTGTATCCGTCCCCAAGGCCTTGGCCAACAGCGTCGTCGCCGCGATAAAGGCGGTCGCGACAAAGATCAGCCCTGCGGCCAAAGCAGGATTTTGCGCCTTCGGGGTGAACATGGGCGAAAGCGGTGCGCCAAAAAAGGGGCCTTGGCAAGACGCAATTCAGCGCTCAGCGCAAAACCGGTGGGGCCGCCAGCGCCGCCTTGGCTTGTTTGAGGCTGTCCAAAAAACGCTCTGCCCGTGCGATCCGTGCTTCGACCTCGTCAATCCGGTCCTGCAAAAACGCCTCGCCGTCAAAGCTGTCGGGATCGGCGGCGTCCAACTGCCCCAGCAACATGACCAGTTCTGCAATGCTAATGCCTGCCGCCTGTGCATCGGCAATTTGCTCCAGCGTGATCAGCGCGTCTTCGGGATAGTCGCGATAGCTGTTGGTGTTGTCCGGACCCGGGCCTGACCGGATCAACCCCTGCCGTTCATAAAACCTCAGCGTGTCACGGCTCAGCCCGCTGCGCCGCGCAAGTTCCCCGATCCGCATGTTTCAAAACCGTTGACTCAACTCCATGGTTTTGATCCTATGTCAGACAGTCATTATCTGCAAGGACAAGCACCATGGGTCCCAAATGCCAAAGTTGCGGCATGCCGCTGTCAAAAGATCCCCAGGGCGGCGGGTCCGAAGCTGACGGCGGGCGAAGCACGCGTTACTGCTCGCTGTGTTACGAAAACGGTGCGTTCCGCCATCCCGACGCATCGCTGGAAGAGTTCCAGTCTCATTGCGTCGATGCCCTTGTCGCCAAAGGCATGCCCCGCATCCTTGCCTGGGCTTTCACCCGCGGCATGGGCAAGCTCGACCGCTGGCGCTCGGCGGGATGATCCGACGGCAATTTTGACCCGGCGGCAATAATAGGGTTTTCAGGCAGTCTTTTCGCGGCTATAGAGCGGCCATGATCAAACGCGCACATATCCAGCTGCTCCGACGCCGACGCCTCTCTGCGTAATCGGCCTGTTTGATCCCATGTGCCTGCCAAATTGGCACAAATCTCACCAAATCTGTTGACGAACCGGGCCTTCGTGTATCACTCACGAGGCTCAAACGACCCGAAAAGGATGATCCCATGATCCCGTCCGTTCTGCCGACCTATAACCGCGCGCCCTTGTCATTTGTAAAGGGCGAAGGCGCCTGGCTGACCGAGGCGGATGGCCGACGTTTTCTCGACCTCGGCGCAGGGATCGCGGTGAACGCGCTGGGCCACGCCCATCCGGCGCTGGTGGCCGCCCTGACGGAACAAGCCCATGCGCTGTGGCATGTCTCGAACCTCTACAACATCCCGCAACAGCAGGCACTGGCAGACAAGCTGGTCGAACACACCTTTGCGGATACGGTTTTCTTTACGAATTCCGGTACCGAAGCCTGTGAACTGGCCGTGAAAATGGCCCGCAAGTATTTCTATGACAAAGACCAGCCCGAACGGGTTGAGATCATCACCTTCGACGGCTCCTTCCATGGCCGGTCGTCGGCGGGCATCGCTGCGGCCGGGTCCGAGAAGATGACCAAAGGCTTTGGCCCGCTTTTGCCGGGCTTTGTCCACGTCACCTTTGGCGATCTCGACGGTGTCACCGACGCCATCACGGAAAATACCGCAGCCATCCTGATCGAACCGATACAGGGCGAGGGTGGCATCCGCCCCGTACCCGATGCCGAACTCAAGGCCCTGCGTGCCATTTGCGACGAACACAGTCTGCTGCTGATCCTGGACGAGGTGCAATGCGGCGTCGGTCGGACCGGCAGGCTCTTCGCCCATGAATGGGCCGGGATCACCCCGGATATCATGATGGTCGCCAAAGGCATCGGCGGTGGTTTCCCCCTCGGCGCTGTGCTGGCAACCGAAGATGCGGCGTCCGGTATGACCGCAGGCACGCATGGCTCCACCTATGGCGGCAACCCGCTGGGCTGCGCCGTGGGCTGTGCGGTGATCGATCAGGTCGCCACACCCGCCTTTCTCGAAGGTGTCAACCGCAAGGCCGGCCTGTTGCGCCAGAAACTCGAAGGCCTGGTCGCCGATCACCCCGAGGTCTTCGAAGAGGTGCGCGGATCGGGCCTGATGCTCGGCCTGAAATGCAAGGCGCCAAATATAGATGTGGTCAATGCGGGCTATGACAATCTGGTCATCACCGTCCCCGCCGCCGACAACGTCATCCGCCTGCTGCCGCCCCTGACCCTGACCGAGGATGACATCGCCCAGGCCATGATCCGCCTCGAAAAGGCCGCCAATCAGATCGAAACACAGCTCGCAACTGCCTGAGCTTCATCTTTTCCCAAATACTCCGGGGGTGTGGGGGCAAGGCCCCCACCGCCCGACCAGCCAAAAGCGAAGCGATATGAACCATTTTCTCGACATCCACAAAACCGATGCCACCGCGTTGCGGTCCATGATCGATCAGGCGGGCGCGATGAAACAGGCGCGTCTGGGCCGTCCCAAGGCCGCCCCTGATGACGAACAGCCGCTGAAAGACCGCATGGTCGCGCTGATCTTCGAAAAGCCCTCCACCCGGACGCGCGTGTCCTTTGACGTTGGCGTGCGCCAGATGGGCGGCCAGACCATGGTGCTGTCAGGTAAGGACATGCAGCTGGGTCACGGCGAAACCATTGCCGATACGGCCCGTGTGCTGTCGCGCTATGTCGACATGATCATGATCCGCACCTTTGATGAGACCATCCTGACCGAGATGGCCGAATATTCCGACGTGCCCGTCATCAACGGCCTGACCGATCGCACCCATCCCTGCCAGATCATGGCCGATGTTTTGACGTTCGAGGAACACCGCGGCCCCATCGCGGGCAAGAAAGTGGTCTGGACCGGCGATGGCAACAATGTCTGCGCCTCGTTCCTGCACGCCGCCGGTCAATTCGGCTTCGATCTGACCTTCAGCGGCCCGGCCCAGCTTGACCCTGAAGAAGAGTTCATGGGTTTTGCCCGACAGAAGGGTTCCAGAGTCGTCATCGAACGGGACCCGCACAAAGCGGTCGAGGGCGCTGATCTGGTGGTTGCCGACACCTGGGTTTCGATGCATGACAGTCAATCCGCCAAGGAACGTCGTCACAACATGCTGCGCCCCTATCAGGTCAACGCGGAACTCATGTCACATGCCAAACCTGACGCGCTGTTCATGCACTGCCTGCCCGCACATCGTGAGGAAGAAGCAACCTCCGAGGTCATGGACGGGCCGAACTCGGTCATCTTCGATGAGGCCGAGAATCGCCTGCACGCGCAAAAGGCCATCATGCGCTGGTGTCTGGAGCAGTGATCGGGGATTGCCCGGCCGTCGCGCCGGGCATAACCAATGCCTGCGCCTCCGGCCCTGCGAACCAGTCGTGCAGCGCCGTCTCTATTACCTGAACCACCTTGCGCGGAGGACCTTCGGCCCTCCCCGAAACCAGATGCAAACCGGGCAGACCGCCGCCCAGCGGTCGCGCAACCAGCGGATCACCTGCATAGCTCAGCATCGTTTTGGGGCGCATGTTCAATACGGCGATACCCAACCCGGCCCCGACCAGCGCCCGCACCATTTCCAGCGTGCTGGCCGTGGCAGCGATGTGCGGCTCTATCCCGGCCCGCCGTAGCAAACCACGCACATAAGGGCCTGCAAGCGGCAGATCCAACACCACCATCGGCTGTCCCGTCAAAGCTTGCGGATCGATCTCTGCGTCTGCGGCCAGGGCATGGCCCTCGGGCAGCAGCACGTAGGGCGGCAAATCCAGCAGCGGACGCGTTTCCACACCGGCCAGCAACTCGTCTCCGGCAAAGATGCTGATATCCAGCCTGCCCTCCAGCAAACCGGTTTGCGCGGTGATGTTGTCGCATTCACGCAAATCAAGCGTGATATTCGGGTGCCTTGCCAGCAGTGGGTTCAGAATGGCTGGCAGAAACGCGGGCGCGGTGGGGGCGTAATAACCGATATGCAATTTGCCCTGTAGCGCATGACCCAACGCGTACCCTTCATGCATGACGTCGCCATAGCTCTCAATCAGCCCACGCACCCGCGCAGCCAGCGCCTGACCAGCCGGGGTTGGCGCTATGCCCCGGGCCCGTGCGCGCCGGACCAGCGTTGTGCCGAACTCGGCCTCAACCCGGTCCAGCGCAGCGGCAACTGCCGATGGTGCCAGATTCAATACCTCTGCCGCGCCGGCGATTGATCCGGTTTCGACCGCAACCATGAAAGACCGCAGCATGCGCAACGACAGGCGCAATTCATCCATATCCAGGCCCAATTCGATTTTTCTGTTCTTATTCTCCAATATTTTCTGTTTTTCATGGGAAGTCAAAGCTGTCACGGTGTGCTGCATCCGTACGGAGCCTCCGATGACCAAACCGCAGTTGCCCGGATGGGCTCACATTCCGGAAACGCCAATTCTGGTTTCTCCATTCTTTTCATGGCCGCCTGACCCGCGCCGCATGGTGCGCTGGGTTACCGCGCGGTGGCTTGGCGTCGCCGAGAACGTGATCGTGCTGGCGCTGGCCATGATCAGCTGGATCTGGCTGACGCCTTCGCTTGACCGTATGGTCACCCTGTCACCGGATTGGATTGCGCTCATCTGGCTGCGCAACATCGGGCTGATGCTGCTGGTTGCTGGCGGGCTGCACCTGTTCTTCTTCGGTCGCAAACTGCAGGGTGACCGCCTGAAATTCGACCCGCGCCCGCTGTCGGACAAGGGGCGGCAGTTCAGCTTTTCCAATCAGATACATGACAACATGTTCTGGAGCCTGACTAGCGGTGTCGGCTGCTGGACGCTCTGGGAAGTGGCAATATTGCATGGCATGGCGCGCGGCTGGCTGCCGGTGTTCATGCCGTCAGACCACCCCTTTCTCTTCGTGTTGATCCTGCTGCTGACACCGGTCTGGATTTCGTTCCACTTCTACTGGATTCATAGGGTGTTGCATTGGGGGCCGCTCTATCGGCTGGCGCATGCTCTGCATCATCGCAACGTCAATGTTGGTCCGTGGTCCGGTCTGTCCATGCACCCTGTCGAGGCACTATTCTTTTTCTCCTCCGTTGTGATCCACCTGATCGTACCGTCGCACCCCATGCACGTCCTGTTCCACCTGTTCCATCAGGGCCTGACGGCAGCCAGTTCGCATACCGGTTTCGAAAGCCTGTTGGTGCGCGATCGCAAAACTTTGGCGCTGGGTACCTTCCACCACCAGATGCACCACCGCTACTTTGAGGTGAACTATGGCAATCTGGAAATGCCATGGGACCTCTGGTTCGGCACCTTCCATGACGGTACACCCGAAGCCCACACCCGCCTAAAAGACCGCCGCCAGCGCCGCTCGCAATAGCCCCGTTGCCTTGGCGCCGGATTCACCCAATGATAGCGCCGGGGAAAGGGGGACACGGGGGCATGCACATAACCATCGCGGGCGCGGGCAGCATCGGCTGTTTTTGCGGCGGATTGCTGGCGGCAAGTGGCCATGACGTCACGCTGCTGGGCCGTTCGCGCATCCTCGACCGGATCGAAGAGCACGGTCTCACGGTCACCGATTTCTCGGGACTCAAGCTGACCGTCCCGGTCGACCGTCTTACCCTGACGACGGATCCCGCCTGCATGGCGCTGGCCGATGCCGTTATCGTCACCGTGAAAAGCGGCGCAACCCAAGAGATGGCGGACCTGATCGGCCAATACGCGCTGGCCATCACCCCGGTGCTGTCCTTCCAGAACGGTCTTGCAAATGCCCGGATGCTCCGCGCGCATTTGCCCAAACGGGATATCCGCCCCGCGATGGTGCCGTTCAACGTGGTCCCCACCGGCCCGGCGACCTGGCATCGGGCGACATCGGGCGATATCATGATAAAGGGCGGTCCGGGCGATTTGGCCTGGAAGTTGTCGGTGCCATACCTGCCGATTGTCGAGACCACTCGGATCGAAGCGGTGCAATGGGGCAAGCTGGTGATCAACCTCAACAACGCGCTCAACGCCCTGTCCGGGCTGACCCTGCGCGAACAGTTGCTGGACCGGGAGTGGCGGCGGCTGATGGCCGACCAGATGGCCGAGGCGCTGGGCGTGCTGAAAGCCGCCCGCATCGAGGTGGCTTCGCACACGCCGGTGCCTGCCTGGATGGTGCCTCATATCCTGCGCCTGCCCACGCCGGTCTTTACCCGGATCGCCGCGCAGATGCTGACCATCGACCCCAGCGCGCGCACGTCGATGGCATATGACCTCAAGGCGGGGCGCCCAACCGAAATCGACAGCCTGCAGGGCGAGATCATCCGGCTGGGCGAAGTGCATTCCGTCCCGACCCCGATCTGCAACAGGGTCGCCACGCTGATCCGCGACGCCTCACGATCGGGCAACCGCAACCCCGGTCTCGACTCTGCGTGGATTGCGGCGGTGAATTGAAATCCAGCACTCAAATGCCTTGGCATTTCGGTTATAGGTGTGGGTGATCTGGGTGTCCTATGGGCCGTCGGTTCGTCCCGTGCCAAAATACTGGCAAATACGGACATCTTAATGCAAAATTGGTCGATCCGGCCTGCCAATCGTGCCGTACGACAAGGTCGGCTGCGATCAGACAACGACGAAGTATGCCTTTTTCGTATTCAGAGTTGCGTTTACGATGATTATGCAATCGACACGGTCCGCAAGGATTATTCCCCATATTCGGGCATTGTCCCGGGCCGGGTTGAATGTCGAACACGCCTTCGCCCGAAACGGTTTGCCGACACTCGCGCTTGAGCGTCCCGACGTCAGATTGTATTCGCCACGTACTTACCGAGTTCTGCACGATCTCGGAAGGCGTGAGGGATTCGCAAACCTGGGTTTTTACGCCTCGTCCGAACAAAAGTTCGAAGCTTTCGAAGACCCCTTCAAAAGCTGGGTCGCCGGGGCGCTATCCGTCTGGCAGGCGCTGTTGCGTTTTTTTGTCGCCCTGAACATCGTCAACCCCACCAGATGCGGCGCAATTCAGATCCGGAACCAGACAGCGGTCGTCATCATAACGGTGGCGGATCCGCGGCCAAATTCGACGTGGTTGAACTATTCGGACTGGAACTGTGTGTGGATCATCGTTCAGATCATGCGCAGTGTACTTGGCCCGGATTTCGCGCCTGACTCCGTGGCCGTGATGTCAACATGGGCCAGCCCTGCGGAAATCGACAGACTATTGCCGGGAACCCGGGTGTCATGCGGTTGTCCTCAACTCGAGGTCAGGTTTCCCGGGGCGCTCCTTTCGCGCAGATTTGCTGCAGTCACCTCGACCCCACCGGGTCCGGGGCATTTGTATGAGACGGCGAAATCGCAGCCGTCGCGAACATTGGGCGAAGTGCTGAGGCCCTATCTTCTTGACGGGCAAGTCCAAAACTTGGCAGAGTTTTCGGCAATCCTCGAAGTCAGTCCGCGCACCCTGCAACGCAAGCTCAAGGGAAACGGCCTGACGTTTTCGGCATTGTTGACGCAGGAAAGAACCCGGTTGGCGATGGATATGTTGCGCGACCGCAGCCTGTCGCTGGCCGATATCAGTACGGCCTTGGGCTACTCAGAACAATCAAGCTTTACCCGTGCATTCAGCAGGACAATGGGTATCGCCCCGGGCGCATGGCAAGGCCTCTACACGCATTGACTTGTCGGAATGGTTTGCCACTTCAGTGGCGCGAAATGTCAATACAAATACCAGCCAACGTAGCACAGTGAACGAAACGTCTCGTTTGATGGCGCAAATTCTCTACCAACAGGAGATGCTAATGAAATGCTTGGTTCTTTCAGTTATTGCAGCAGCGACCGCATCGCTGGCATCCGCGCAAGAGGATGCCGGACAAGTTCTTTTCACGAATGTACATGTGTTTGACGGGGTCAGCGACACCAGGATTGAAAATGCCAACGTGCTTGTCGAAGGAAACCTGATCAGAAAGTTTTCGACCGAGGCAATCGATGCCGCCGGGGCCACGGTGATCGACGGCGGGGGGCGCACGCTGATGCCGGGCTTGTCCGATACACATACCCACATTGCCTTCGGCTCGCTCAGCCAGGTGAATTTCCTGGTTGGCCTCGAAGGCTACAACTACATTCACTCGACCATCGACGCCGAAGCTATGCTGATGCGCGGCTTCACCTCGATCCGGGACATGGGCGGAAACACATTCAGGCTGAAAAAAGCCATCGACGAGGGGCTGGTTCCGGGGCCGCGGATTTATCCGGCCGGTGGTGCGATCAGCCAAACTGCCGGACACGGCGATTTCCGCTTTCCAAATCAGGCGAACCCCAGCTTTGGCGGCGATCTGGCAGCCCCCTACAAGCAGGGTCACGGCTTCCTGGTCGATGGGGTGCCTGCAGTACTTGCGGCGGTGCGCGAGAACCTGAAATTTGGGGCTTCGCACATCAAGGTGATGGCCGGTGGCGGCTACAGCTCGCCGGCGGACCCTCTGTTGGGTAACCAGTTCACGTTTGAGGAAATCAAGGCCGCTGTCGATACAGCTGCCGATTGGGGCACCTATGTCACCGTACACGCCTATCACCCCAGCGCCATCGAGCGGGCGATCAACGCAGGTGTCAAGGATGTCGGCCACGGCCAGCTTCTGACCAAGGAAATCTTGCAGCGCATGGCGGAAGAGGGCGTGTTCCACAGCACCCAGCCCTTTACCGTCTGCAACGAACCGCAGTTGGACGATTTCTCGAACGCCAAGCTGGCTCAGGTCTGCGAGGGTGCCGCCAATGTTTATCAATGGGCCAAGGAAATTCCGAACCTCAAGGTGACCTACGGTACCGATTTGTTCTTTGTCCCTGCCGAAATGTTCGAGGAGCAGGCAAAAATGATGGAACGCCTTCTACCCTGGTACAAGCCGGTGGAAATTCTGCGCATGGCGACCAGCACGGCCGGGGAACTGTTCGCCTTCAGCGGCGATATGCGCAATCCCTATCAGGAAGGCACCCTGGGCACAGTCGCCGAAGGTGGATATGCCGATCTACTGCTTGTGGATGGCAACCCACTCGAGGACCTGAGCGCGGTGACGAACCACGAGAACCTCAGGATCATCATGAAAGACGGAGTGATCCACAAGAACACGCTGAACTGAACTGCCAACAGACGACTCAGATCAAACCAGCGTGTTCAGGATCAGGAAGATCACCGCCGACATGAGTGCGGCGGCAGGCACAGTGATCACCCAAGCGGCAACGATGGTCATGAAATGCGACCGCCGCACCAGCTTGCGGCGCTGGCGTTCTTCACGCGCCAGACGCAACTCGGCCGGTGTCTGGCTGGCCGAGTTCCGCCGCCGGCGATCGGAATGCCATTCGCGATAGAATCCTACGCCAAAGACACCGCCCACCGCGATATGGGTGGAACTGACCGGCAGGCCCAGCCAGCTTGCGACAATTACCGTGATGGCGGCGGACAATGCCACGCAATAGGCGCGCATCGGGTTCAGCTTGGTGATCTGGCTGCCAACCATGCGGATCAGCTTGGGGCCGAACAGGAACAGGCCGAACGAGATGCCGAACGCCCCGATCACCATCACCCAGCTCGGGATCGATACCTTGGCGGAAAAGCTGCCGAACTCGGTCGCGTGCACGATGGCCGCCAGCGGACCGACCGCATTGGCGACGTCATTGGCACCATGGGCAAAGCTCAACAGCGCCGCCGAAATGACCAACGGTAGGCCGAACAGCGTCTTGACCGACTTGGTGCGGTTCTCCATGCCCTCGGATTTGCGCCGCACCAGCGGCACGGTGATGGCCCAGGACGCAACCGCGGCGACAAGACCGATCAACAGGGCGTATTCCAGATCGATCTTGACGATCTTTTTCAGTCCCTTGACCGCAAGGTAAGAGGAGAAAGCGCCCGCCATGACCGCCACGAGTATCGGGACCCAGCGGCGCGCGGCGGCGATCTTGTCGTCCTGATACTGGATCTTGTGCTTGATCAGCGCGAGAAACAACGCCGCGATCGCACCGCCCAGCACCGGCGAGATCACCCAGCTTGCCGCAATCGTGCCCATCGTCGACCAGCTGACCGCCGACAGGCCCGCCGCTGCGACGCCGGCCCCCATCACGCCGCCCACGACCGAATGCGTGGTCGATACCGGTGCACCAACCCATGTGGCCAGGTTCACCCACAGGGCCGAGGATATCAGCGCCGCCATCATCGCCCAGATAAAGACCTGGGTATCCTCGACCGATGCCGGATCGATAATGCCCTTGGAAATGGTCGACACCACGTCACCGCCCGCCAGCAAGGCGCCCGCGCTTTCGGCGATTGCTGCAATGGCGATGGCCCCGCCCATGGTCAGGGCATTGGCGCCCACCGCAGGCCCCATGTTGTTGGCCACGTCATTTGCGCCGATGTTGATGGCCATATAGGCCCCGAACGCCGCCGCCGCGATGACAATGACGTTGCCACTGACACCGCCAAAAAAAACTGACGCCACCAGACCCGCAAGCACGATGAAGGCCAGCGATATGCCCGGCGCAACCAGCGGACGCGAGACATAGCTCGTGGCCGCCTCCACACGCGAGATGCGCTTGAGGTCCTTATCGAGGGATTTCCAGCGGGTTGGTGTCGGTGAATCGGTCATGATCTTTCGGCAGCAGGTGTCACGTCGCGCCCGCGACTAGTCGCTTGCCCCCCGACTCGCAAGAGAAACGTCAAAAAACCTTCGTGAATGCGCTACAATTGACGCAGAATGGCCTGCAGTTCGGGTTCGTTCACCCGGTTGGCGGCATCTGCCGGAGACATCCATTTCCGCTTGCGCTCATGCGCCTCGGGGTATTCGTCTGACAGGCTGTCGACCAGCAACCGGTAGACGCTGGTCCGGACGGTCTGCGACGACCCGTCATCCAGCACCTTGTCATAGGAATACCGTCCCACCGGGTCTTGCCAGACATTCGCCTTGCGCACGCCGGCCTCTTCCCACGCCTCGCGAAGTGCGCTTTCCGGCCCGTCCAGCCCGTCGATGGGCCAGCCCTTGGGCACGATCCAGCGGCCCGATCCCCGGCTGGTGATCAGCAGAACCTCGTCGCCGCGCTTGGTGGGCCGCGTGCACAGCGCCGCAACCTGCACCCCGTCGGGGCGCCGGACCAGAGGTCGCACGACCTCTTCCCAAGCTTTCCGTAACCGTTTGTTCATCGGACCGATTTCGTGTTCGCGCTGATAAATCGATGCCGCTTCAAATAAAGGTTTCGCGGTCGGATTCAACGGGAGGCGCAGAATTTATCCACAACCGTCACCGGGTTGCGCCGGTTTCCGCCATATCGCATTCTGCGCCGGTCAAACAGCACGGGGACAGGCATGGGCAAGGCAAGGATCGGGGTCTACGGTCTGGGAACGATGGGCAGCGCATTGGCCCTGAACTTTGCCGAAAATGGCATCCCCATCTGCGTCACAAATCGCGAGGTGGACTGGATCGATCCATTCGTGACCCGGGCCGGGCCATTGGCCGACAGGATCAGCACGGCCCCAACCCTGGCAAAGTTTGTCGCGCAGCTCGAAACCCCGCGCCTGATTCTGCTGATGATCCCGTCGGGCGCGCCGGTTGATGCCATGATCGATGCCATCCGCCCGCTTCTGTCGTCCGGCGATACCCTGATCGATGCTGGCAACGCCGATTTCAACGACAGCCGCCGCCGCTCGGCAGAGTTTGCGGGAACGGGGCTGCACTTCGTCGGCATGGGCGTTTCCGGCGGAGAGGAGGGCGCGCGCCACGGTCCTTCGATGATGGTGGGCGGCTCGGATCACAGCTGGCACCACCTGCGACCGTTGCTGGAACCGATTGCCGCCAAGTTCGACGGTGATCCCTGTGTCGCGCATCTTGGCCCTGACGGCGCGGGGCATTTCGTCAAGACTGTGCACAACGGCATCGAATATGCCGACATGCAGATGATTGCCGAAATCTACGGCCTACTGCGCGACGGGGCAGGGTGGGAGGCACCGCGCATCGGCGCGCTGTTCCGGCGTTGGGAAACCGGCCCGCTTGCCTCGTTCCTGGTCGAGGCCACCGCTCGCGTCCTGCTAACCACCGATCCGCTCTCGGGCCGTCCGATGGTCGACATGATCCGCGATCGGGCCGGTCAGAAAGGCACAGGGCGCTGGACAGTGATTGAGGCGCTGAAACTGGGCCAGTCCGCCTCGGTTATCGAGGCCGCCGTCGGCGCCCGCGCTTGGTCGTCCGCCAAACCCGCCCGGCTGGCCGCCGCCGCGCATTTGCCGCCCGCAGATTGCACAGTGTCGACTCCCGATCCAGATTTGCTGACGCAGGCACTTTATGCAGGCCGCATTCTGGCACATCTTCAGGGCTTCGACATCCTTCGCGCCGCCTCGGCCGAATACGGCTGGTCGCTTGATCTTGCCCGCATCGCCGAGATCTGGCGCGCGGGCTGCATAATCCGCTCATCCCTGCTCGACGACCTCGCCCCGGCCCTGCGTGAAAAGCCCGAACGCCCAGCCTTCCTCGCCCCGGCCGTACCGGACCTTCTCGCCCCCGCGTTGCAAGGCCTCCGGGCTATCGTGGCGCAATCAATCACCTCGGGCCTGCCGGTTCCCGCGCTCTCCTCCGCGCTCGGCTGGTACGACAGCATCCGCCAGGCCACCGGTACCGCCAACCTGATCCAGGCACAACGCGATTTCTTCGGCCATCACGGGTTCGAGCGCACCGATCGCCCGGGGGAAACGCATGGCGAGTGGGGATAGGCGGGATAAACTGAAGAGTTCAGCACCGTCGAAAGAAAGTCTACCCCAAGCCGCTCCGGTCAGGTTGCAGAGATCGACCCGATCAGATCACAACCCTAACCGATGCCCAACTCAAAGTAATCGTAGCCTTCGGGCGGATTGACGTCCCAGGGCGCGACCATCCTGAACCCCAGCCGTTCATACAGGCGTCGGGCTGGCAATTGACGCTCCCCGGTTGTTAGCCTGACGTTGAGATATCCTTGTTCTCTGGCCAGCTTGATCACCGCCTCGCAAAGGGCATGTGCAACACCGCTTTTTCTGAAAGCAGGAGCAACGAACATCGATTTCAGCTCACAGTTTTCATCATCCATTCGATAGGTCGCCACCGTTCCCGCCGGTTTGCTGCCCAAATAAGCAACAAGGACATTTCCTTGCGGCGGAAGGTACACAGCCGGAAGTTGTGGTGAGCGCTGAAAAAACCACGACCCCCGGTAGTACTCTTCGATGGTTTCCAGATCGTCGTGGTAGAGAACCTTGTTCGCTTCATACAAACCTCACATGAGACTTGCCGCGTGGTTGATCTCAGCCTGCGATCGTGCTTCGCAAATGTTCATAACTCTCTACTCCCGCACATGTGGGGCAGGTCGATCTTAACACCGGTTCTGCTATGATGCACACGACGATGAGAGTTTCCTTTGCTCCGCCAGCAGGCTCAGGGCCCAAAACGCTCGGTGAATTTCACCGGCAATATCCGGATAGAGAGGATTTCTTCGTTCCCATCCAAAAGCGGCAACAGATCCGGGATCGAATTTTCCAGATCAACGGACGAAACACTGTTAGGGTGGTTCAGCCCCTGTATCATATAGGAAATCTGCTTGATCCGAAAACCGACCGGGTCTCCTTCCGGGGCATCCGGATCAACCACCTTCCCTTGCTGCGTCGAATATCGCGGTGCCAGCCCCGAGTATGACATTTCTAGCCTGAGCGTCCCGCTTTCGGCGTCGATTTCCCAATGGTCGGTGACCGCAGCATGACCACGACTTTCAGTAACCCGCGATACCGAACGGCGCATGTTGACCATGCTAACGCGGGTGGTCGAACTTGGGGTCAGATCGTCGGTGGCAAACCGGCCCGCGTTGAAGATACGCCACTTGACCGCTTCGTTGCGACCCCATGTAAACAGCCGCATGTTGAGATAGCCGGTATCCCGCCGCGGCTTTCCTTCGGGATTCAGATCGGAATGCGTTTCACCCAGGATAATCAGCAGGTTGGCCCCCGCCCAAGCGCCTTTTGTCCAGGGGGCCAGCGTCCAGCCCTCAGGCAACAAACCCTGAGCCGCCTCGGAACTAACCTTCAAATACAGAAAGACTTCCTCGGAAATCGTTGACCCCAGCGGTGTTTCTGCCCGCGATTGAGACGGTAACGCGCTCAGAAGCAGGACCAGAAAGATAACGAAACGCCTGACTAACATTGTGCACCTCCTGAAGGAAGCAGCGCCAAGTCAATCCAGAGTACATGCTTTGTGGCCGCAAAACAAACGGCGCACTCTAAAACGTTGAGCGGCCGGTTGGTTTCTTTGGCGTTACCGGCCTTTCGCGCAATTTTCGTGTTATGCTTTGGCAGTAAACCGGAGGGGGCCATGGCATTCGAGGAATTTCGCAAACAGGAACTGGACGGCTGGGACAAGCGGGCCGAGAATTACGAAACCCTGACCGCGCGTGTCACGACCCAGGCAATCCCCGCCCTGCTCAGCGCCATTCGCGCGCGCGTCGGTCTGAAAGTGCTCGACATCTGCACCGGGCCGGGTTTCGCCGCGGGCGCCGCCGACGCAATCGGGGCGCATGCCGAAGGCGTTGATTTTGCGCCTTCCATGGTCCGAACCGCAGCCCGACGCTTTCCACACGTGCCTTTCCGGGAGGGAGACGCGCTTGCGCTCGATGCACAAGACGAAAGCTATGACGCCGCAATCTGCAACTTTGGCGTCTTTCACTTCACGGACCCAACGAAAGCATTTTCCGAAGCCTTCCGTGTCATCCGACCGGGCGGGCGCTACGCCTTCAGCCAGTGGTGCTCGCCGAAAGACTCCGCATTGTTCGCCACGGTTTTCGGAGCGGTCTTGCGGCACGCGGACATGAGCGAAGTCCCGCCGTCACCAGACGCATTCGCCTATTCCGACCGCGATCTGTGCGCAAAAGCACTGATGGTCACAGGTTTTGAAGATATACAAGTCATCGACGTTCCAAGTTGTTACCATGGTCAATCAAGCGGCTTCTGGTCCGAGTTCCTGCAATTCAGCGTTCGAACGCCCATCATCATGGACCAGCAAACACCCCAAGCCGTGAAGGCAATCGAATCCGACGTCACCGAGGGCATTCTCAAGTTTGAACGCGACGGAGCGGTCGCTATCCCAATGCCGAGTTTTGTCGTCTCGGGAACAAAACCTTCCTGAGAATTCCGCGTCGGAAAACACGCCCATTCCATCTCCCGCTCAAGCGGGCGCGATAGGCCCTTGTCCGACTTCGTCAAGGAACTCCAAAATAAATGCATTCAAAGCCTCGGGCGCGTCCTCATGAACGATGTGCGATGCGTTCTCGATCATTTTGATCCGCGCATCCGAAAGGCAATGGAACAGCCCGTCAAGAAGCAGCTTGAAAAGCGGTGGGCTGTCGGTGCCGCCAATCAGAAGCACGGGAACACGGACATTCTGGAATGTCTTTCCACACAGATCAGGGAACCCCTGATACAGGGCCAGTGCGCGGTCAGGCCCCCGATTGTCCCAGACCTGCGCAAAACGTTCCTCCGACAAGGCTTCGAAATACCGCTCGCCCAGCACCCCTCGGGCAAAGATTTCAACAGCCAGCTTGTCCTCCCCCCTGCGAAAAGCCTTTTCCGAAGGGCCGACGGTTCGTGCACCGAATTTCATGATTGCGAAGGCAAGCCGGGGCTCCGAAACCAGAAGCCGGATCAATTGATTTGCCGTCGGCGGAATGCTCACGTGCATCGAAATCGCTGGCGGTTCAATCAGGATGAGACTGCGAAACAGCGCTGGTACTTGCTCGGCGGCCAAAAGTGAAACAAGCGCGCCCCAGGAATGCCCGACGACATGCGCAGGCCCGGCATCCATTGCTCTGACCAGAGCGGCAAGATCATCGACATGGGCTTGAATGGGATCGGGCGCATCTGACGGTATTGGCGCGTTGGGCGCGTGAAAGCGGCGGCTATAGGCGATGGTGCGAAAGCGTTGCGGAAAAACATCTATCTGATGGGACCATGTTCGCAAATCCGACGCGCTGCCATGCACAAGCACCAACGGGTCGCCGCCACCTTTTTCCAAGGCAGCAAGAACGGTGCCGTTCACCTCCACCGATTGGACCGAGGTCAAGTTGAGCATGTCCGTAAGCATAGCACAAACCGCACGCGTCTTTAATCGTGACCACGGCTGTCTGCGAAGGTTACCGGAAAATGCCCGAACACCCCCATTGCATCCCCCGCCCCAATCGGCAAGCTGGCGGGTAAGGAGAGAGCACCATGACCGAACAGCTGACAGGGGACTATGACTATGTGATCGTCGGTGGAGGTACCGCCGGCTGCGTGCTCGCCAACCGCCTGAGCGAAAATCCCGATACTCGGGTGTTGTTGCTCGAAGCGGGCGGCAACGACCTCTATCACTGGGTGCATATCCCCGTGGGTTACCTCTATTGCATCGGCAATCCCCGCGTCGACTGGATGATGAAGACAGCCGAGGAACCAGGGCTGAACGGTCGCTCGCTGGTCTATCCACGCGGCAAGGTTCTGGGCGGCTGCACCTCGATCAACGGCATGATCTACATGCGCGGGCAGGCCGCCGATTACGACGGCTGGCGGCAGATGGGCAATACGGGTTGGGGCTGGGACGACGTGCTGCCCTATTTCCGCAAATCCGAGGATCACCACAAGGGCGAGACCAATCTCCACGGGGCAGGGGGCGAGTGGAAGGTGACCACCCAGCGCGTCAGCTGGGACATCCTGCGCGCCTTTCAGGAGGGTGCGCAGGAATTCGGCTACGGCCCCACCCCGGATTTCAATTCCGGCAACAACGAAGGCTCGGGTTTCTTCGAGGTGAACCAGAAAAACGGGGTCCGCTGGAACACCACCAAGGCCTTCCTGCGCCCGGCGTTAAAACGCCCCAACCTGCGGGTGCTGACCCATGCGACAACCGACCGGCTGATCCTGGATGGCCGCCGCGTCACCGGCGTCGTCTTTCGCTACAAAGGCCGCCTCCTGACCGTTACTGCCCGGGCCGAGGTGCTGCTCGCCGCGGGTGCCATCAACTCGCCCAAGCTGTTGGAGCTGTCCGGCATCGGCCAGCCCGACCGCCTTTCTGCCCTGGGTATCACGCCCATTCTTGACCTGCCGGGAGTGGGTGAGAACCTGCAGGACCACCTGCAGATCCGCACCGTGTTCAAGGTCTCGGGCACTCAAACCCTGAACGAAACGGCCAACTCTGTGCTGGGTCGCATCGGTATCGGCCTGAAATACGCACTTTCCCGCTCCGGCCCGCTCAGCATGGCGCCTAGCCAGTTCGGCCTCTTCACCAAATCCGACCCCGCGCTCGCCACGCCCGATCTCGAATACCATGTCCAGCCGCTCTCCACGGACAGGCTCGGCGACCCTCTGCACCCGTTTCCGGCCATCACTGTCTCGGTCTGCAATCTGCGCCCCGAAAGCGTGGGCCACAGCCACATCACCACCAGCCAGCCCGACCCGCAGCCGCATATCCGCCTCAACTACCTCAGCGCCGAGCGCGACAAACAGGTCGCTGTCGCCGCCGTCAAACAGACGCGCCGGATCATGACCGCGCGGGCGCTGCAACCTTACTGCCCACAGGAATTCCTGCCGGGTCCGGAAATCGCCACCGATGCCGACCTTCTGCGCGAGGCCGGAAACATCGCCACCACGATTTTCCACCCGGTCGGAACCTGCAGGATGGGCGCCGACCCGATGGCCGTCACCGCACCAGATCTGCGCGTCCACGGCCTTTCGGGTCTGCGCGTGATCGACGCCTCGATCATGCCGAAAATCGTCAGCGGCAATACCGCCTCCCCGGTCATCATGATCGCCGAGAAAGCCGCCGACATGATCCGCACTTCATCTTTTTGAGGATACTCCGGGGGAGGCGCGGCTCGCCGCGCCGGGGGCAGAGCCACCTATGACCGCGGCTTTGCCCGCAATGTCGGGTCGGCTGCTGTGGGGTCCTCCGGCCAGGGATGTTTGGGGTATTGCGCTCGCATGTCCTTGCGCACGTCCGCATAGGACCCGGCCCAGAATCCCGGCAGATCGCGGGTAATCTGGATCGGTCGCCGCGCCGGCGACAAAAGCGTGATCTTCAAAGGCTCGCCCCCGATCACCGGGTGCTGCGTGACCCCGAACAACTCCTGCAACCGCACCGAAATCTCCGGCACCGCGCCACCATAGTCGATCGGCACTTTCCGCCCCAGCGGCGTGGTAAAGGACCCCGGCGCGCGGCGGTCCAGATCCTGCAACTGCTCCCAGCTCAGTGCGGTCCTGAGCGCGGGCAGCAGGTCGAACCGCTTCCATTCTTCGGCGCTGCGCACGCCGGACAGCATCGGCAACAACCACTCCTCCAGACTTGCCAGCAGCCCCTGTTCGGAAAAATCCGGCAGATCGGCACCGTTTTCCCGCACCAGTTCCACCCGCGCGGCGAGACGCGCGGCCGCGCCTTCCAGCCGCAAGCCCAGATCGCGCACCCCGTCCAGCATCGCCGCCGCCACCGCCGCGTCGGGCGCGTCTTTCCAGACCCGGTCCTCCAGCGTGATCGCGCCGAAGCGCTCCTGTTGCCGCGCCACCACCCTGCGGTCGCGCCTTGACCATTCGCAGACGTCCACCCAGACAATCTGCTCACCAAACAGCTCCCGGATGTCCCGTTCCGAGATCTGGGCGGCCAGCCGAACCCGGGCTTCGCGCGGATTGCCATCGGTATCGATTGCCACAAGATACGGCACCCCTGCCAGCCCGTCTCCGGCCTCCAACACGGTGCCTTTGCCGCCCGACAGAACGAACCTGGGTGTGCCCCCCTTGCGCCGCTGCCCGATACGGTCGGGATAGGCCAGCGCCGCCATGGCCGCGACGCTCATCCGCTCGTCAGAGGATTTCGTCTGCCCGCGCAGCCGCTTCGCCTCGGCCCGCACTCGCTCCAGCACACTCATGTGCAGCGCATAGGGCCGGTTGCGCTGAAACGTCTTTGCATCCCGCAATGCCTCCAGCCGCAGGCTCAGATCCACCGGCGCGCCCTTCAGCGGATCACGTTCGGCCATCAGCGCCGCCAAAGGTGCTGCCTCGCCCCCCGCCGTCACCAGCATATGCCCCAGACGCGGGTGCAGGGGCAGGGCGGCCAGCGCCCGCCCGTGATCGGTGATCCGTCCCTTGCCATCCAGCGCGCCCAGCATCGCAAGCAACGCCCGCGCCTCGGCCATCACCTCATTGGGCGGCTGCGTCAGAAAGGCCAATTCTGTCGGCTCGGCCCCCCATAGCGCCAGCTCCAGCGCCAGTCCGGTCAGGTCCGCCGCCTCGATCTCGGCAGGTGGAAAGGCGGCCAGCGCCCCGTCCTCGCCCCTGGACCACAGCCGGTAACACACACCTTCGGCCACCCGGCCCGCGCGACCCGCCCGCTGGGTCGCCTCTGCCCGCGTCACCCGCTCGGTCACCAGCCGTGACAGTCCCGCGCCCGGATCGAACCGCGCCCGCCGGGCCTGGCCCATATCGATCACCACCCGGATGTCGGGAATGGTCAGCGAGGTTTCCGCGATCGAGGTCGCCAGTACCACCTTGCGCCCCGCCGACACCGGCGCAATCGCCGCCCGCTGCGCGGCAAAGGGCATCGCGCCGAACAGGGGGCGCAGCACGCAACTTTCGGGCAATCGTTTCGCCAGCGCCGCCTCGGTCCGACGGATCTCGCCCTCGCCTGGCAGAAACACCAGCATCCCGCCGCCTGTCCCGCGTGTCTCCCGCTCGGCCCGGACGACCAGATCGGCCAGCGCGTCCAGACGCCGCGCCTGCGGCCCCAGCGGACGCTCCAGCCAGCGTGTCTCCACCGGATAACTCCGCCCCTCGGAACTGACCAACGGCGCATCCATCAGCACCGCCACCGGTTCGGCATCCAAGGTTGCCGACATCGCCAGCAGGATCAGGTCGTCCCGCAGCGCGCCCGCCACTTCCAGACACAGCGCCAGTCCCAGATCGGCATTCAGGGAGCGTTCGTGAAACTCGTCAAAAATCACCGCGCTCACGCCGGGCAGGTCCGGTTCGGATTGTAGCATCCGGGTCAGGATGCCTTCGGTCACGACCTCGATCCGCGTCGCCCCGGACACCCTGGCATCGCCCCGAACGCGATACCCCACGGTCTCGCCCGCGCGTTCCCCCAGCGTCTCGGCCATGCGCTCGGCGGCGGCCCGCGCCGCCAGCCTGCGCGGTTCCAGCATCACGATGCGGCCCTCGCACAGCCCTGCCTCCAGCATCGCCAGTGGCACTTTTGTGGTCTTGCCTGCCCCCGGCGGAGCCTGCAACACCGCCCGCCCGCGCGCTTTCAGCGCGGCAATCAGATCGGGCAGGGCATCATCTATCGGCAATTGGTCCATGCCGCCTTATCGCCAAAGCACAGACCGGCGTCCAGTTCGCCTGCGGCAAATCCCGCCGCTTCCGATACTGGACAAACCCCGTCCCGCTACGTCATCAAGGGCAAAATTCCGGGAAGGGGGCGCGCATGAACATCGCAGAGCTTGGCGACAAGGTACTGACCGGCGACCGCCGGGCGCTGGCGCGCGCGATCACCCTGGTCGAAAGCAAGCGCCCCGACCACCGCGCACAGGCGACCGAACTGCTCGAATATCTTGCCCCCGCCGGTCGTCAGGCCCTGCGCATCGGTCTGTCCGGCACGCCGGGGGTGGGCAAATCCACCTTCATCGAATCCTTCGGCATGCTGCTGACCGGGCAGGGGCTGCGCGTTGCCGTGCTTGCAGTCGATCCCAGCTCGGCCCGATCCGGCGGCTCGATCCTCGGCGACAAGACCCGGATGGAGCGCCTCAGCCGCGAGCGGAATGCGTTTATCCGACCATCCCCCAGCCAGACCCACCTGGGCGGCGTCGCCCGCCGCACGCGCGAGGCGGTGGCGCTCTGCGAGGCGGCAAGCTTTGATGTGATCCTGATCGAAACCGTGGGCGTCGGCCAGTCCGAAACCGTGGTTTCAGAAATGTCCGACCTGTTCCTGCTGCTGCTGGCGCCCGCCGGTGGCGACGAGTTGCAGGGCGTCAAGCGCGGCATCATGGAAATGGCCGACTTGATTCTCGTCAACAAGGCAGACGGTGCCCTTAGGGAAACCGCGATCCGAACCTGCGCCGATTATGCCGGCGCGCTGCGGCTGCTGCGCAAACGCCCGCAGGATCCGGCCGGTTTTCCCAAGGCTCTGATGGTCTCGGCGGTCGAAGAACAGGGGCTGGCCGAGGCATGGGTTGAAATGCAGGCGCTGGTCGACTGGCGCAAGGAAAACAGCCACTGGGATGCCAATCGCTCCGCACAGGCCCGCTACTGGTTCGATCAGGAAGTGCGCCATGCCCTGCTTGCGCGCCTCGACACCGCCGAGGCCCGGGCCAACATGATACGGCTCAACAACGAAGTGGCGCAGGGGACGCTCAGCCCCGCCGCCGCCGCCGAACGCATGCTGGCAACGCTCTCGGGGACCTGACCCCCACTTCATCTTTTTTCAGATGCTCAAGCCTTAGGCATGGCCCGGCACGGGCCATTCCGCCGAACCTTGCAAACTTCGCAAGCTTCTTGAAAGATTCCGCATCCGCCATCTTGACCCTTCCGGCGATTCCTCCTAAACGCATCCAACCAGTTTTCGGGCGCGACTTCGGGTTGCGCCCCTTGTGATTTGGCAGAAGGCCGGATGCCCTGCCACCAGAAACAAAGGATGTAACCATGTCGCGCCGTTGCGAACTGACCGGAAAAGGCCCGATGACTGGCAACAATGTCAGCCACGCCAACAATAAAACCAAGCGTCGTTTTCTACCCAACCTTAACGATGTTACGCTGCAGTCGGAAACCCTAGGCCGTGGCGTCAAGCTGCGCATCTCGGCTTCCGCTCTGCGCTCGGTTGATCATCGCGGTGGTCTGGACGCGTTCCTGGCCAAGGCCAAGGACGAAGACCTGTCCGCCAACGCGCTGAAAGTCAAAAAAGAGATCGCCAAGGCCCAAGCCTCGGCCTGATCGCTTTCGAAAGTCGGATTTTGAAACCCCGTACTGTGCCGGTACGGGGTTTTTTCTTGTGTGCTGTCCGCGCGACGGACAACTGCAAATCTGCTAGGATGTGCCTCCGAAGGGAGACCGCTCATGGCAGAGTTCTATTCCAGCGCCCACCGGCATCTGCAGGACAAGTTCGAAACCCGAAGACTGGCCGATGCGCTGCACGACAGGGTCATGCGCTCGGCACTGGCCCCGATGGACCGCAGGTTCATCACGGCCAGCGACTTCTTTTTCCTGTCCACCATCGACCACGCCGGTTTTCCCTCGGTTTCATACAAGGGCGGCGCACCCGGCTTCGTACGCATCCTCGACGACCGCACCCTGTGTTTTCCGATCTATGACGGCAACGGTATGTTCTATTCGGCCGGAAACATCGCCGATACCGCCAGAGTCGGCATGCTGTTCATCGATTTCGAGCAGCCCCGCCGCCTGCGCCTGCACGGGCGGGCACAAGGGTCGACGTCATCGACCTTGTTCGACACCTATCCCGGGGCGCTTATGGTGGTGCGGGTCGATCTGGAAAACATCTTTACAAACTGCCCCCGCTATATCCACCGCTACCAGCGTCAACAGGCTTCGGATTTCGTGCCACGGCCCGGCGTCGAAACGCCCGTCCCTGACTGGAAACGCGTCGATTACCTGCAGGAGCTGCTGCCGGAACCGGACCGCAAGAAAGCGGCGGCAAGCGGCGAGACAACCACCGAAACCGAGTATCGGCGGAAATTCTGGAAAGGTCTGGAGTAGGCCCATCTCCTGTGGCGGAGTTCCGGTCTCTTATTGCGTGTACAAAAGATTGAAAAGAATGGGCATTAATTGATCTGAATCATTGTTTTTTTTACGGTTTGTGGCAATGATTTTTCATCAGGTCACCATCTACTGAGCGAGGTAGAGGACCATGCCGACACTTCAGCAATTGCTCAATTCCAAAAGTCAGAAGGTTCTGACAATTCATCCGACCGCGACGGTTCTGGATGCCATCCAGAAAATGGCCGACGCCGATGTCGGTGCAATCGTGGTAGTGCAGGGCGGCAAGTTGATGGGGATTTTCACCGAACGCCACTATGCGCGCGAAGTGTTCCTCAAAGGCCGCTCCTCTCCGAAAACACGGGTGGGTGATGTCATGGCGACCCGGGTCTCCTACGCGCCGCCCGACCAGACCGTGCAGGAGGCGATGGCGGTTATGACCGACCTGCGCGTGCGCCATTTGCCGGTGATGGATCAGGGGCAACTTGTGGGTATTGTGTCGATGGGCGATCTGGTCAAAAGCATCATCAGCGACCAGCAATTCGTGATCGAACAACTGGAACGCTATATCAGTGGTTGACCCTGCGTCCGCCAGGGGCCCCAGCGCCCTGCTGTCGCAGGGTCGCGCAATGCGCTTGAAGCACCGCGTCCGCAAGGCGTATGCAATGACTCAAATGAACCATCCGTTCCGCCCATATCTGGCGCTTGTGTTGTCGCTGCTGCTGGTCCTCACTGGCCAAAGCCTTGCCGTTTCGCGCGGGATGAGCGCCGCTATGGGCCAGATGGAACTGTGCACCGGCACTGGCCCGGTCATGGTCTACATGGACGAACAGGGCCAGCCGACGAAACCGCCGCATTACTGCCCCGACTATGCCCTGACCCTTTTGGGTGCGGTTCTGCTGGACCAGTCACCGCTGCCCGCCGCACCGGATCACGACCGGCCCGCAGCCCTTTACGCAATAGATCTGAACGCTCCTGTACCGCATCTGCACGCCGCCGCGCGCGCGCCTCCACTTGTTGTCTGATTTTCGCATTCAACTCGCAATACAGACAATCAAGACAATGGGAGAGACGCCATGTCGCTCAAATCCACCCTGCTTACCGCAGTTGCAACCCTGACCCTGGCCGGTGCCGCGCTGGCCGACGGCGCGATCGTGATCGAAGACGCCTATGCCCGCTCGTCAGGCAAGAATGCCAAGGCCGGGGCCGCATTCATGACCATCACGAACCAGTCTGATGCCGATGACCGTCTGATTGACGCGAAATCGGGCGTGGCCGGCCGCGTCGAGCTGCACACTCACCAGATCAACTCCGAAGGCGTGGCCCAGATGGTCCATATCGAAGAAGGTTTCGTCATTCCCGCGAACGAGGCCCACAATCTGCAGCGCGGCGGCGACCATGTGATGTTCATGGGGATCAAGGCTCCCTTCGAGCAGGGCGCAACGATCCCGGTCACGCTGATCTTTGAAAACGCCGGCGAGATCGAGGTCGAGATCCCCGTCGATCTGAACCGCTGATCCGGCAGGCGGCAGCGCCTGTCTTCGCACCGCGCTGCGGCCCTCGTCAATGCGTCAGGCCGGGTATCCCCGGCCTGTTGCCGTTGCGCCCTTCGGCAATCGCATACAGCCGGCCTGGTGGCCGCGCGTTTCGTGTTACGATGGGGCTGTAAAGCGGTGCCGCAGCTATTGCGCCCACGCGCCGGGATTGGTGATTGAGGGTTTTGACCATGGACATAAAAAAGTTACTCGAAGACTTCGACGCGGCGTATAACGACGCCTTCAACCGGGGTGACGCCGCGGCCTGCGCCGCGTTCTTTACCGAGGATGTTGTCCTGCTGGCGCCCGGTCAGCCCATGATCCGCGGCCGCGCCGCGTTCGAGGAAGTCTACCGCTCGCGGATGGAAGTCTCCGACGGTGGCACCCATACCAATGCGCTGATCGAATACGGTGTCGAGGGCGACATGGCCTATCAGATCGGAACCTACGCCGTCATCGGTGCAACCCCGCCCGAAGAGGGCAAGTTCGTCAACGTCCTGAAACGCCAGCCCGATGGTACCTGGAAGGTCGCCGTCTCTATCTTCAACAGCGACCGGCCGTAAAGCGTTTCTAGCAACTGTATTTCCCAAGCGGCCTGAGCCGACCGGTTTTGCTGAGATTTGAGGAGTGCGTTCACGATTGTGACCAGCTTTCTAGCGACTGCTGTGATGATGACCTTATTTGGCTTTTCCGCGTCCCGAAAACGATCTGCGAAAATCTTGAGAATTACAGTTGCTAGAATGTAGCCGCCAGCCGCGTGCCCTGATTGATCGCGCGTTTGGCGTCCAACTCGGCGGCGACATCCGCACCCCCGATCACATGTGGGGTGATACCCTGCTCGATCAGCGCGTCCGCCAGTGACCGTTCGGACACCTGACCGGCACACAGCACTATGGTGTCGGCCGCAATCACCGTCGGGTCCGCGCGCTCTTCGCCAAAGCTGACATGCAGACCGTCATCGTCGATGCGCTCATAATTCACGCCGCCCACGAAATTGACGTTCTTCATCTTCAGTGTTGCCCGGTGAATCCAGCCGGTGGTTTTGCCAAGACCCTTTCCATGCGCCTGTTTCTTGCGCTGCAACAAGGTGACCTGACGCGCGGGCGCGCTGGGTTGCGGCCCATCGGGCGCCAACCCCGCACGGTGTTCAGCCGGGTCCGTCACGCCCCATTCCTTCATCCACAAGGGCAGGTCGGTCGTGGCGCTGTGACCCTCTTCCAACAGGAACTCGGACACATCAAAACCGATACCACCGGCCCCGATCACGGCAGCAGACTTGCCAACCACGGCCTTGCCGCGCAACACGTCGATGTAACTCAGCACGTTGTCCCGATCCTGCCCCGGTATCTGCGGATCACGCGGGCTGACACCGGTGGCGACGACCACCTCGTCAAAGCCGGTCAGGTCGTCTGCGCCTACCTCGCGGTTCAGTACCACCTTCACGCCCAGATCATCCATCATGGTGCGGTACCAGTCGACAAGGCCCCAGAATTCTTCCTTCCCCGGCACCTGCTTGGCCATGTTCAGCTGCCCGCCGACCTCATCAGCGCGGTCGAACAGGGTAACATCGTGGCCGCGCTGGGCCGCGATCATTGCGGTCGACAAACCGGCAGGGCCTGCGCCCACAATGGCAATGGATTTGCGCGTTTTGGCCGGTTCAATCACCAGTTTGGTCTCATGACATGCGCGCGGGTTCACGAGGCACGAGGTCAGCTTGCCGCTGAACGTGTGATCCAGAC
The DNA here is from genome assembly GCF_059612585.1 of Ruegeria sp. YKSF57. NCBI lineage: Bacteria > Pseudomonadati > Pseudomonadota > Alphaproteobacteria > Rhodobacterales > Roseobacteraceae > Ruegeria > Ruegeria sp. YKSF57. The sequence goes on from NZ_JBXWQW010000018.1 coordinate 36,195, forward strand.
AGGCCTGATTGCAGGCAATGCAAGGCGCGATCTTCGCGGCCTCACCCGCAATCGCCTTGGCCACGAAATCCGCATCCGCCAGCATCGGGCGAGCAAGCGAGACCATGTCGGCGCAACCGGTCGACAGAACCTCTTCGGCCACCTCGGGGGCGTTGATCCGGTTCGACGTGATCACCGGTATCCCCACCTTGCCCATCAACTTCTTGGTCACCCAGGCAAAGGCCGCGCGCGGCACGCTGGTGGCAATCGTGGGAATCCGCGCCTCGTGCCAGCCAATGCCGGTGTTGATGATCGTGGCTCCGGCCTTTTCGATCTCCTGCGCCAGTTGCACCACCTCGTCATGGGTCGAGCCGTTGGGTACCAGATCGATCATCGACAGCCGGTAGATGATGATGAAATCGGTGCCCACCGCCTTGCGCGTGCGGCGCACAACTTCGATCGGCAGACGCATCCGGTTCTCATAAGACCCGCCCCAGCGGTCGGTACGCTTGTTGGTATGGGTCACAAGGAACTGGTTCAGGAAGTACCCTTCCGACCCCATGATCTCGACCCCGTCATAGCCTGCCTTTTGCGCCAGTACGGCGGCGTTGACGATATCGCTGATCTGCTTCTCGATGCCCTCTTCATCCAGCTCAGTAGGCGGGAACGGAGAGATCGGCGATTTCACCGGGCTGGGTGCCACGCATTTCGGCCCATAGGCATAACGCCCCGCGTGCAGGATCTGCATCGCGATCTTGCCGCCCGCGTCATGTACGCGCTGCGTCACGATGGAATGGTGCGCCACGTCCTTGTCGCTCACCATCATCGAGGCCCCCGGCAGGACCGAGCCTTCAGGGTTCGGACCAATCCCACCCGTCACCATCAAGGCCACGCCGCCCCGCGCCCGGTTGGCGTAAAACTCGGCCACCCGGTTCCAATCGCCGGTCTCCTCAAGCCCCGTATGCATCGAGCCCATCAGCACGCGGTTTTTCAACGTGGTAAAGCCCAGATCCAGCGGGGCTAGCATATTCGGGTACGCAGTCATGGCGGAACTCTCCCTCCTGAATTTGCCCGCTAGATTGACGTTCGCGTCAACTTTGTCACGCGAAACCCCACGTCACCCTCTTTGCCTTGGCGTCGGTGATTGCTAGAGGTGGGCGGAACAACCCGATGAGGCCGCGCATGACCCCCGAAGAAATCGCCAAACTGCCCTATCGCCCCTGCGTCGGGCTGATGCTGATGAATGCCGAGGGCAAGATCTTCGTGGGACAGCGCAACGACCGCCACGCGGACGCCTGGCAAATGCCGCAGGGCGGTGTGGACAAGGGCGAAGATCCCCGCGTCGCAGCCCTGCGCGAGCTGTGGGAAGAAACCGGGGTCACAGCTGATCTGGTCGAAATCATCGCCGAAACCAAGGGCTGGCTGCCCTATGACCTGCCCCATGACATCGTGCCCCATATCTGGAAAGGCCGCTATCGCGGGCAGGAACAGAAATGGTTCCTGTTGCGCTTCACCGGCGCTGACGATCAGATCAACATCGAAACCGACCACCCTGAATTTACCCGCTGGAAATGGCAAAAACCCGACCAGCTGATCGCCGAAATCGTACCCTTCAAGCGCGATGTGTATGAGCGCGTGGTCGAGGCTTTTTCCAGCCACTTGGGCAAGTTATAATCGCTTGGGGTGTTGTTAAAAACGGGCTGCTTTGCAGGCAATCCGGATATGTGCAACTGCGGCAATTGCCGCCGCAGCAATACTTGGCGGTTGCAGCCAAGATATGCAAACCAGGCATTACCAGCCAGCTTCGAAATCCGCTTCAATGCCGCACTTTCGCCGCGATACCGAAAACCGAAAACTGCGGGACGAGACTGTCATCTCGATGGATTGATGATAGGTTAGTCTCCTAGAATGCGGTTCTTTGATTAAACTCTTTTCGGGAGCAAGTTTTTAGGTTTCTTTCTTTGTGCTGAGGGTGCTATTGAGCCATCCCACGCGAAAGCTTGATGAGTTTGCCGGGGATCGCCGGACCGGAACCGGGCCGTCAGACCAGCACACTATCTGGCAGGTCAGGCATATCCTTGTCCGAGGAATCGAGATAGGTGCGAACCGTCGGGTCGATCCACGAGCTTGAAACGGAATAAACCCCGCAGGCCGCAAGCGCCTCGCGCGCGGTTACCCTTTCGGGTAGCCGTTTCCAGATCGTTTTGGCCGCATAGGGCCGTGGATAGGGGCGCCACGCGACCCCCATAGTCATACCGCGCAGGTATTTGAGTTGCTGCCGGTGCGCCGAATAAAGTATCGTCTGCGCAACACTGCCCTCGCGCGCCCTTTCGTGTTCGGTCACAAAAATCCGGTTCCCCCTCAGAGTGACAAGCCCTTCATAGCGTGAAAGCTGCCGTATGCTTTTGTCGGGCGAGGTGGCGTTTTCATGCGACCGGATAGTGATCAGCCCATCCCGTTCGCTCAGCCGGATCAAGGAGCAAAAGATTACCCCATCCCAGGACGGGGTACGAAAGAACGAGTGATAGAATCCCAGATAGCGTTTGAGATTCTTTTGCTGATCGCGGAATGGTTCCAGAAACGTCTTGGACGGCGAGGCCACCTGACCGGGCGACGACTGCGTCAAAAGCGCTTCAAACTCCGGTGCGGCGGCAAATAGCTGTGCCTCGGTCATGTCAAAGTGGCGGGCGATACGGCGGAGGTTGTGCGCCGAAGGCATGCTCGACCCGTTCAGATAGCGGTTGAACTGCTGACGGTTCAGCCCGATGTCGCGGCAGATCTGCGAGATGCTGCCATGCTCGGCGCAAAGCTGGCGAAGATTTCGGGAAAAACTTTCTGACATGCTGCAAATTCTTTCGCTACCTGACGCTATTTCACTTCAATATGCATCACATCGCGCAAAATCGCACAATTTCTTTCTTTCGAGAACACGTCATCTTCTTGCACATCAAGTTTCCGAATCCAAAGGCCAACATGTCGATCAGTGTCACCGAAAATACCTGGATCACCCTGCCTGACGGTCGCCGGCTGGCCGCCCGGCTCTGGCTGCCCGATGCGGCCCCTGCGCCTGCGATCCTCGAATATCTGCCCTATCGCAAACGCGACGGCACCGCGCCCCGGGACGAGACCACTCACCGGGTATTTGCCGAGGCCGGATATGCCTGTGTACGGGTCGACATAGCCGGAACCGGCGACAGCCAAGGCCGGTTTGACGATGAGTATTCCGAACAGGAACTCAGCGACGGCGAAGCGGTACTGGCCTGGATCGCGGCGCAGGATTGGTGCGACGGCAATATCGGCATGATTGGCATTTCTTGGGGTGGCTTCAACGGGCTGCAATTGGCCTTTCGCCACCCCGAACCGCTCAAGGCGGTGGTCAGCGTGGCCTCGACAGTGGACCGCTATGCCGATGACATCCATTTCATGGGTGGTTGTTTGCTGAGTGACAATGCCAATTGGGGCAGTCAGATGTTCGCCTATCTCACCCGACCAGCAGACCCGGACCTTCGCCCTGACTGGCGCGAGGACTGGATCGCGCGGCTCGAAAACGTGCCTTTTTCTTCAGTTGACTGGTTGCGCCACCCCACCCGCGACGCGTTCTGGATACACGGTTCGGTATGCGAGGACTGGTCCGCCATTCAAGCCCCGACCCTCGCCATCACCGGTTGGGCCGACGCCTACGTGAACGCACCGCCCGCTCTTGCGGCCAATCTGACCGTGCCCGCCAAAGCCATCATCGGCCCGTGGGAGCATCGCTATCCCCATATCTCCAAGCTCGACCCGGCGGATTTCCATTCCGAGGTGATTGGCTGGTTCGACCGCTGGCTGAAGCGGGAACAGAACGGCGCCGAAGACCTGCCAGACTACCGCACCTTCATGCAGGAACATTTCAACCCGACCAAGGAAAACAAGCCGCGCACGGGCCGCTGGATCGCCGAGGCGATCTGGCCCTCGCCAAACGTGAAGGATCGCGTCCTGCACCTTGCCCCCGGCGGCTTTGCCGACGTCCCTACAGCAGGCACGGTTGATGTTGCTTCTCCCGCCCACACTGGACAAGCGGCGGGATATTTCTGCCCCGGCATGCGAATCGACAACGAACTGGCAGAAGATCAGACCCCTGACGATGCCTTGTCGACCTGCTTTGATACCGCGCCGCTAGACGCCCCGCTGGAACTGCTGGGTCGACCGTGCCTGAAGTTCGCATTTTCCGTCGACAAGCCCGTGGCGCAGCTGGTGGCACGGCTGTGTGATGTCTCGCCCGAGGGCGTGTCACAGCGGATTACCTATCGTCCGCTCAACCTGTGCCATTACAACAGCCACGAAACGCCCGAGCCACTGGTGCCCGGTCGGATTTACGAGGCCGAGGTCGAGTTGAACGAATGCGCCCACCACCTGCGGGAGGGCCACATCCTGCGGCTGTCGCTGTCAACGTCCTACTGGCCGATCGTCTGGCCTTCACCACGGACGACCCGCGTGTCACTGCATCTGCAAAACTGCACCCTGCACCTGCCCGTGCGGCAAGTCATGCAGGAAATCGAGCCCGCCAATCCCACTACTGCGCAGGCGTTCCCGGTGCTCGTAGCCGAGCAGTTGCGCCCGCCATCCGGCACGTCGAACCGCCACGTCACCAAGGAGGGGCGGGTGGTTCTGGACACCTTCGACGATTACGGCAAGGCACGCGACCCTTATCACGGGCTGATCGTCGGCAGTCATGTTACTATGCACTACGGCATACACCCCGACGACCCCGCCTCGGCCGAGTTCAAGGCAGAGTGGCGTTTTACCTTTGAACGCGGCGACTGGCAAGTTGCCATCGAGACCGAAAGCTGCATGACCTGTGACGGCGACATGTTTCACCTGCGCCGGAACCTGCGCGCCACCGAAGGCGCGAACGACTCCGAAGTCCTGACAAAGGAATGGTCCGAAACCGTTCCACGCGGGCTTCTTTGACCCAAGATCTGATCCAAGGGAGGATACCATGAAGATCGAATGGACCAAGGCGGCAGTGGGCCGTCGTGGATTTCTGAAAGGCGCGACAGCGCTGGGTGCGGCCACGGCCTTGCCAATGGGATGGGCACAACCGGCCTTTGCCGCCGCTGACGGTGTCTTGCGCGTGCGCTCCTATGGTGACGCGCAGAACATGGACCCCGCGCACAGCGTTGGCGTGGTCGAGGAAGAGGTACACGCCGCCATCTACAACAAGCTGATCCAGTACAAGCCGGGCCGCGAATGGGACTGGCAACTGGACGCCGCCGCGATGATCGAACAGGTCGACCCGACACATATCAAGTTCGCCCTGCGCGACGACATCGGCTTTACCAACGGCCATGGCGCGATGACTGCCGAAGATGTGAAATTCAGCTTTGAACGCATCGTCGATGACACCACCGAAAGCCCCAACAAGCCCGACATGGGGCCGCTCAGCCATGTCGAAGTGACCGGAGAGCGCGAAGGCACCATCGTTCTGAACGAACCCTTCGCCCCGCTCTGGACCATCGCACTGCCCTATATCACCGGCAACATCGTCTCCAAGGCGGCGACCGAAGCCGCAGGCGGCCGCATCGGCGCCGACCCGGTGGCGGAATCCGGTCCCTATCTGCGGGCCAGCTGGTCGCCCAAGGAAAAGACCGTTCTCAAGCGCAATCCCGACTGGAAGGGCGATGCGCCGGTCTGGGATACGATCGAGATCTATCCGATCGACGACGAGAACACTGCCGAGATCGCGTTCGAGGCAGGCGAGCTGGACTTCACCCGTGTATCTCTGGGCTCGGTCGAGCGCTATCGCGCTGGTGTGCCGAATGGCGGAACCCTTCTGGAATACCCGTCGCTCTACTATGCGTGGCTGGGCATGAATCTGGATCATCCCAAACTGCAGAATCCGAAACTGCGTCAAGCGATACAGCATGCCATCGACGTGCCCACCGTTCTGCAGGCGGCCTATTTCGGCGCGGTCGAGCCATCAACTGGCATCATCGCACCGGGCCTTGCCGGGCATCGCGAGAAATCTCTGGTGCCGCCGCAGGCCGATTTCGCCAAAGCAGCCGAGCTGTTGGCTGAATCCGGTGAAACCAACGTCACGCTCAAACTCGACACGCTGAACAAGACCACCTTCACCACCGCCGCGCAGGTCATTCAGGCCACGCTGGCACAGATTGGCATCACGGTTGAGGTCAACGTGCTGGAATCCGGGGCCTTCTGGGCCAGCGGCGACAACGAAGACCTGCAACTGGTTCTGAACCGCTTCTCGATGACGCCGGATCCCTATTATGCCACCGCCTGGTTCACCACGGAACAGGCCGGCATCTGGAACTGGGAGCGGTTCAAGAACGAAGAGTTCGACCAGATCCACAACTCGGCCTATCAGGAAACTGACAACGCCAAACGCGCGGCGATGTACCAGCGTGCGCAGGATCTGATGGAGGAAAGCGGCGCCTATCGCTTCCTGACCCACGAGGCAACACCGGTGATCCATTCGGCAGGCGTTGCCCCGGCGCTGCGCCCCGACGGTTTGGCGCTACTGCGGTACTTTGGCAAGTCGTAACCTGTTTCGCCAATCGGTCCCGGCCATGCGATTTCGTGGTGGCCGGGAGCGGCAATCGACCGCACAAGCCAAAGGAGCCATGCGGCCATGCTGAATTTCGCAACCCGTCGCTTCGGGCTGGCGTTGCTCATCTTGTTCGTGGCGGTCACCGTCATGTTCTTGATGATCCGCGCCGTTCCCGGCGACCCCGTCCAGATCATGCTGGGGCCGCGCGCCACGCCCGAACTTCAGGCCCGCCTGACCGCCGAACTGGCGCTGGATCAGCCGATCTGGAAACAGCTCGCCATCTTCTATGGCAACCTCCTTCAGGGCGATCTGGGTATCGACGTCTTTTCCGGGCGCTCGGTGACGGACATTGTATTCGAGCAACTGCCGCACACACTTTGGCTGATCTTCGCCTCGATCACCTGGTCGGCGGCCCTTGGCATCGCGCTTGGCGCCTATGCCGCGGCACATCCCAATACGCTGATCGACCGTGTCGCCGCCGCCGTTTCGGTCAGTTTCGTGGCCGCGCCCGCCTTTGTGGTGGCGCTGTTGTCGCTTTTGGTCTTTGCGGTTCATCTGCAATGGTTTCCCGCCATCGGCGCGGGTGAAGGTTTCTGGGATCGCCTCGATCACCTGGTTCTGCCTGCCTTCGCCATCGGGCTCAGTTGGGTGGGCTATATCGCCCGGCTGGTGCGCGCCTCGATGCTCGAGGTGATGGGAGAGAACCACGTCCGTACTGCCCGTGCATTTGGCATCAACGAACGGCGCGTGGTCATGGTCTATGCGCTGCGCATCGCCATCCTGCCGGTCGTGACCGTGATCGGCGTCGGCATGGGCTTCCTGCTCTCCTCCGCCGTCTTTGCCGAGATCGTCTTTGCCCGCCCCGGTCTGGGCAAGCTGGTAATCGACTCGATCACTACCCGCAACTATCCGATCGTGATGGGGTCGGTGCTTATCTCAACCGCGCTGTTCGTAGCGTCCACGGCACTGGCCGACCTGGTCAACGCCTGGCTCGACCCCCGCGCCCGCACGGCCAAGTAAGGAGCGTGACATGACCAAATCCCGTTCCGAACTGGGCCAGATCATCCACGGCGTCGCGCGCGACCCGCTTGGCCTGATGGGGCTGATCATCGTCGGCACCATCGTGTTCTGCGCCGTCTTCGCCGCCTGGATCGTACCCTATGACCCGGTTGCGATGGACATTCAGGCGCGGCTTCAGGGGCCGTCACTGGCCCATCCACTCGGCACCGATCAGTTGGGCCGCGACACGTTTTCCCGCGTGATCATGGGTGGGCAGGTCGCGCTCAAGGTGGCGCTTCCGGCGGTGTTCGGTGCCATGGCCATCGGCCTGACACTGGGCATGATCGCAGGCTACGGGCCGAAATGGCTCGACAATATCCTGATGCTTTTCTTCGACACCATTCGGTCCTTCCCGACAGTGATGTTCGCACTGGCCGTGGTGGCGTTGATCGGGCCCAGCCTGCAAACCGTGGTTTTCGTGGTTATGGCCACCTCGATCCCCACCTATGGCCGGGTGGCCCGTACCCAGACGCTGACCCTGCGTAACTCCGAATTCATCCTTGCCGAACGTTCGATGGGCGCCAGCATGAGCCGCATTCTGGGCGTTCACATGCTGCCCAATATCGTTGGTGTACTGGCCGTACTGGCCGCAATGGACATCCCCACCGTGATCGCGCTTGAAGCTGGCCTCTCCTTCCTGGGCCTTGGCGTCAAGCCGCCGACCCCCAGCTGGGGCGCGCTGCTGAAAGACGGCTATTCGCTGATCCGGCAGACACCCTGGCTGGTGGTGGGTGGCGGCCTGCCGATCATCCTGGCCACGCTCGGCTTCACCTTCCTGGGCGAGTCCCTGCGTGACGTGGTCGATCCGAAACTGAGGAAACAACGATGACCGAGACCCTTCTGGAAATCGACCGCCTCAGCGTCGATTACGAAACTGCCCGCGGCGACCTGAAAGCCCTGCGCGACATCACCTTCGATGTCCGCGAGGGAGAGATCGTGGGCATCGTGGGCGAGAGCGGCTGTGGCAAATCAACCCTGATCTCCTCGATCCTGCGCCTGACCGCACCCAACACCCGGTTCCGACAGGGCGAAGTGCGGTTCAAGGGCCAGAACCTTCTGGCCCTGCCCGAACGCAAGATGCGCAATTTGCGCGGCGCGGATATCTCCATAGTGTTTCAGGACCCGATGCAAACGCACAACCCCGTGCTCAGCATCGGCCAGCAGATGGTGGACATCCAGCACCGATCAAACGCGCCCAGGGCCGAAAAACGCGCCCGCGCCGCCGGGATGCTGGGCGCGGTGGGCATCCCCGACCCCGAGGCGCGACTGAACCAGTTCCCGCATGAATTCTCGGGCGGTATGCGACAGCGCATCGCCATCGCCATGGCGCTGATGTCCGAACCCGACCTGCTGATCGCGGACGAACCGACAACCGCGTTGGATGCCACACTCGAAGTGCAGATCATCGAACGCCTGCAGGAACTGCAACGCGAATTCAACTGTGCCATCCTGTTCATCTCGCACCACCTTGGCGTCATTGCGGAGCTCTGCGACCGAGTGGTGGTGATGTACGCTGGTGCAGTCGTGGAAAGCGGCGATGTGCGCGAAATCTTCCACAATCCCAAACACCCCTACACCCGACGGCTGATCGACTGCGATCCGGGCCATATCAAGGAACGCGCCCGAGTCCTGCCCACCATCCCGGGCGAAGTGCCCGATCTGGCCAACCTGCCCGACGGCTGCATCTTCCGCGACCGCTGCGATCAGGCGATGCCGCACTGCGCCACCCAGATACCGCCTCTGGAACAGTTGCGTCAGGGTCATCACGCCGCCTGCTGGCTGAACCACGAGGAGGCGATGTCATGAGCCTGTTGGACGTTCGCGACCTAAAAACCAGCTATGGCCCCGTCAACGTTCTGGCCGGGGTCAGCTTTGCAGTGGAGGCGGGTGAAACTTATGCGCTTGTGGGGGAAAGCGGTTCGGGCAAGACAACCGTGATCCGCGCCATTGCCGGGCTGGCCCCGGCGCAGGAAGGCTCGGTCAGGTTCGACGGGCAGGAAATCCGGGGCGCGTCCGAACGCGCCCTGCGCCCGTTGCGCAAGGATATCGCCATGATGTTCCAGGACCCGGTCGGGTCCCTGTCACCGCGCCTGACCATCGGCAGCCTTATCACCGAACCCTACCGCATTCAGGGCCTGAAGGACCGCGATCTGGATGCCGAGGCAAAACGCCTGCTGGAAATGGTGAACCTGCCCGCCCATTTCGCCGACCGATACCCCTATCAGCTGTCGGGCGGTCAGGCGCGTCGCGTCGGCGTCGCGCGCGCGCTGGCGTTGGAACCCCGGCTGATCCTTGCCGACGAACCCACTGCCGGTCTGGACGTGTCGGTGCAGGGCGAGCTTTTGAACCTGCTCAACGACCTGCGCGAACGGCTGGGGCTGGCGATGGTGATCATCACCCACAATCTCAACGTGGTGCGCCACGTGGCCGACCGCATGGGCATCATGTATCTGGGCCGTCTTGTCGAGGAGGGCTCCACCGAGGCGATCTTCCACAACCCGCGCCACCCCTATACCCGCTGCCTGCTGAGCGCCAACCCCGAACCGGACCCAGACGCGCGTCTCGAACGCATCGCCCTCAAGGGCGAGCCACCCAGCCTGCTCAACCGACCCTCGGGTTGCGAGTTTCGCGAGCGCTGCCCGTTCGCGCAAGCGATCTGCACCCAAACCCCGGTATGGGAAGTCGAAAACGGCCACGGCCTGCGTTGTCTAGCCCCGTTGCAGCCCGGACAAGCGGCATGAAACGGTTCGCCAGCAAAACGGTTCTGGTGACCGGCGGCCATACCGGCATCGGTTTTGCCATCGCCCAACGCTTCGCGCAGGAGGGCGCAAAGCTGATTCTTGTCGGACGCGACCAGGCCAAGGGCGATGCGGCGGCGGATAAGCTCGTCGCGACGGGGTGGACCTGCCGGTTCCTGTCTGTGGACCTATCGCACGAAGACGCGGTGACCGATCTTGTTTCAGGGCTGTCGCGGCTCGACGTTCTGGTCAACAATGCAGGCCTTGGCAGCCTGCGGACCGAACATGATCCGGGCGACAGTCCTGGCACCCGCTGGAACCGGGTCCGGGGCGCCAATCAGGACAGCGCTTACCTGATGACCGCCCATTGCCTGCCGCTTTTGCGCGCCTCGGGTGGATCGGTGGTCAACATCTCCTCCACCTCTTCCCTGCATGGCAACTGGGGCCTTTACGGTGTCGCCAAGGCCGGGGTCGAGGCGCTGACCCGTGCCTTTGCCGCCGAAGCCGCGCCTGTACGGATCAACGCGGTCAGTCCCGGCTGGATCGAAACCGAAGTGACGGCCCGCGCGTCAGGCAACACGGACGGCAACTGGGATTTGCCGCCGTCGCTCCTCAACCGCATGGGCACGGGGGCGGAAATCGCCGGCGCCGTGGCCTTTCTGGCATCGGACGACGCCAGTTTCATCACCGGCCAGACGCTGGTTGTTGATGGTGGCCTGACGCTGATCGACTATCCTTCCCGCCCCCTGCTTGAGAGGCGGGGACACGTCCTGCGCGCACGCCAAGACGGAAATGACTGAACCGGGACCGCGATGACATCCACACTCTATTTCAACGGCCTGATCCTTACGATGGACGCCGGGAATTCCAGCCCCGAGGCGGCGCTGACCGTGGGCGAAACAATCCGCGCTGTCGGAGCCGAAGCAGACCTGCGCGCCCGGATGCCCGCTGGAACGCTGGAACACGATCTGCAGGGGCAAACCCTGATCCCGGCCTTCATTGACCCGCACGGGCATTTTCCCGATCCCGGCTTCATCAAACTCTTCCGCGTCGATCTGGCCTCCCCCCCGCGCGGGGATTGTGCCGACATGTCTACGGCCCTTGCCAAGCTGCGTGCCAAGGCGGCGCAATCGCCGGACGGCGAATGGGTCATGGGCGTTCTGTTCGACAATACCGCCATCGCCGAAACCCGCATGCCAACGCGGCATGAACTTGACGACGTATCGCTGACGCATCCGGTGTGGGTTCTCCACGCCTCCGGACATAACGGGGCGGCGAACTCTCTGGCGCTGAAACTGCACGGCGTGAACCGTGACACGCCCGACCCCCTCGGCGGGCGCTTTGGCCGCGACCCCGAAACCGGCACGCTGACCGGACTCGTCGAAGGGCTGTCGGCGATGCGCGAAATGGGGGACACAAACTTCCTGATTGACCGCGACCGATTCTGGCAGGGCTTTGCCGCTTGCCGCGACGAATACCTCGCCCACGGCGTCACCTATGCCCAGAACGCCTGGGCTTCGCGTGAGTTGCTCGAACACTTCGCCAGCCTGCCCGCCGAAACCGATCCCGGCATCGACCTGGAACTGCTACCGATCGGCGAACTGGAACCGGCCCTCAGCCAGGGACCCGAGCCGCTGATCTGGCCCGGTAATCCCCATTTCACCCTTGGTGCGCGCAAGCTGTTCGCTGACGGGGCCTTTCAATTGCAAACCGCGTATCTGAGCGCGCCATACCACACACCTCTCGACCCACAAAACCCTTGCGGCATGCCGTATACGACGCAAGCCGATCTCGACGCGCAGGTTGCCAAACTGCATGGCATGGGCTTTCAGATCCATTGCCATTGCAACGGCGATGCCGGGGCGGGCATGTTCATCACCGCCGTCGAAGGGGCGCTTGCCGATCACCCGCGCGCTGATCACCGTCACACGATCATTCACGGCCAGACCCTGCGCGACGACCAGTTGCAGCAGATGGCCCGCCTCGGGATCACCGTCAGCTTTTTCTCCGCCCATGTTCATTTCTGGGGCGACCGCCATTACGACACGTTCCTGGGACCAGACCGCGCAGATCGGATATCGCCTGCGGCCTCTGCCGAACGCTTTGGCGTCCGCTACACCATCCACAACGACGCCTCCGTTACACCCACGCGACCGATCCATCTGGCCCATTGCGCAGTGAACCGGCTGACATCCGGCGGCAGGGTGCTGGGCGACGGCCAAAAGACAAGCGTCCTGTCAGCCCTGCGCGCCCAGACCATCGACGCCGCCTGGCAGGTGTTCAAGGAAGATGTGCGCGGCTCGATCGAACCGGGCAAAATCGCCGATTTCGCCATACTCGACCGCAATCCGCTCATCGAACCAGATCAACTGAACAACACTCGCGTCATCCAGACCATTCGACGGGGCCAGACCGTGTTTCGCAAAACCGCGTCCGAGCCGGAACTCACGGGCGCCCAATGACCAGACCCCGCATCGCAATTGCCGGATTTCAACACGAAACCAACTGCTTTGGTGTGACCAGGGCCGGCCTTGCCGAATTCCAGATGGCCGATTCCTGGCCCGAAATGCTGCACGGCCCCCATGTTGTTTCGCGGACGCGGGGCATGAACCTGCCCATCGCGGGCTTTGCCACCGCCGCCCAAGGCGCCGGAATGGAACTTGCCCCGATCCTGTGGTGCGCCGCCGAACCTTCGGCCCATGTCACCGACCACGCGTTTGAAACGATTTGTGGCATGCTGCTGGATGGCCTGCGCGCGTCAGGGCCGCTGGATGCGGTCTATCTCGACCTGCATGGCGCGATGGTCACAGAAAGTCTCGCTGATGGCGAAGGCGAAGTGCTGCGCCGCGTGCGCGATTTGGTGGGCCCGAACACCCCTCTGATCGCCAGCCTCGACCTGCACGCCAACATCTCGCCCGAAATGGTCGAGATCGCCGATTACCTCGCGATCTACCGGACCTATCCGCATCTCGACATGGCCGAAACCGGCGCGCGCTGCCTGCCGATGCTGCAACGCATGCTGGCAGGCGAAAGGCCGTTCAAATCCTTCCGCCAGATCCCCTATCTGATTCCGTTGCACGCGCAGTACACAGGCGCCGCACCGTTTGACCGGATCTACGATATCCTGCCGCAGCTGACCGGTCGCGGCGTTTCGGCCGACATCGCCCTCGGCTTCACTGCCGCCGACATCCCCGACACCGGCCCCTCCTGCGTGACCTATGCCGCAACCGCCCGGCATGCCGACCGTGCCGCAGATGAAATCCTGACGCTGTTCGAAACCTGCGAACCCCAGATCGCCATCACCATGCTTTCGCTCGACGCGGCCGCGGCTCTGGTGCGACAGGCCCCGAACAAGCCGATCGTTCTGGCCGATGTTCAGGATAATCCCGGAGCGGGCGGCACCTCGGACACCACCGGCCTGCTGAAGGCGCTGGTCGGGGCCGGGGCGAGAGGCGTTCTGATGGGTCTGTTCCACGACCCCGAAGTGGCTGCAGCGGCCCATGCAGCAGGCACAGGCGCTCGCCTCCGTGCCGCCTTGGGCGGCAAATCCGGTCTTGCTGGACAATCCCCCGTCGAGGCCGAGTTTCAGGTTCTCGCCCTCAGCGACGGAACTTGCCGGTATACGGGGAAAATGTACGGGGGCGGCATTGCCACTTTGGGCAAGACCGCCGCCTTGAAACTGATCGGAACCGGCGTCGATGTCGATCTGGTCGTGACCTCGGTGCGCAACCAGTGCCTCGATCTCGCGCATTTCACCCATCTGGGGCTGGACCCGACCGGCTATGCGCTGATCTGCGTCAAAAGCACCGTGCACTACCGCGCCGCGTTCGATCCCATCGCCAGCGCGACATACCCCGTTGCCGCCCCCGGCGCATTCCTGTGTGACCTGGAGCAAGTCCCCTATCGGAACCTTCCCGCCGGCAAACGGACAACCCCCCGCGTGGCATGATCATCCACAATCTGTGGACAGGCGGGTGCATCTCGAAGAACCCGAGCGTCGCGTGCCGGGCCTATGCAAACGCGGATTTTCGGTCGATTCCTATTATTTTCGACTATTCCCCTGAAACCTGGCGATCATAGTCGAGGGCATCGAACCAACCCAGGGAATTGGTGATGACGCTGTTCTCATCCAGTTCCCATTCCTCCCAGCCACTTGCTTTCACATAGTTGCCGGTTTCCGAATGATGCCCCTCCAGCGTCCAGCCAAAGACTGCATGATCGCCCGCAACCCGAAAGAAATCCCGCGTCAGCTTCAGATCAGAAAAAGACGCCATGAACCCGCTCGCCATTGCAATCATCGCCTCGCGTCCGAACTGGTTGTCGCCTCGATTAATCGTGATCCCTTTGCCCGGGGCATAGTGACCGGCAACCGCTTGTGGATCGCCCGAATTCCACGCGGCAGTGTACGCCTCGGTCATCTTTTCGAACGTGGTCTCATCCACTCCCATCGTGTTCCTCCCCCAATGATTACCCGTGGCAACCTAGACGCCATTACATTTCCCTGTCCACAGACGAAACGGCAGGGCCATTGCTCAAACGTGCCTGTGGGTGGGCAATAATCATTGCCCAATCGAACATGATCGGAAAAACTGGCATTGCAGAACCAAAGGAAAGGGTTGCGGACCCGGATGTCGAAACTCGGAGAATGGCTGGCGCAAAGAAACCTTGCGAATCTCGAAGCGTCTCTGGTCGAAAACGAGATTGATCTGGACATTCTGTTCGATCTCACCGACGAGGATATGCGCGAGATCGGCCTGTCCCTTGGTGCGCGAAAACGATTGCGCGCAGCCTTCGATGCGGATGCGACCGATCCCCAACCCGTCGCAATTTCCCCCGCGAACGTCCCGCGCGACGCGGAACGGCGCCACCTGACGACCTTGTTCATCGACCTCGTCGGCTCGACCGCACTGTCGGCGCGGCTGGACCCCGAAGATTTGAGTGATGTCATCAAGCGCTACCAGAACACCGTGGCAGGCATCGTTACCCGCTACGAAGGTCACGTCGCAAAGTACATGGGTGATGGAGTGCTGTGCTATTTCGGCTGGCCGGTCGCACATGAAGACGATGCGAAACGCGCTACACGTTCTGCCTTGGCGACGGTACGTTCTGTCGCAGAAATGCGCGCACCGGATGGTCAGGCGATGGCGGCGCGCGCCGGCGTGGCGACCGGAATGGTCGTTGTGGGCGACCTTATCGGCGAAGGCTCGGCGCAGGAGGAAACTGTCGTTGGCGATACTCCCAACCTTGCGGCACGTCTTCAAACGCTTGCCGAACCGGGCCAGATTCTGGTCTCGGATGAAACCCGGCATCTGATTCAAGACACTTTCGAGACCGAGACGTTGGGCCAGTTCAGCATCAAAGGGCTGGATGCGCCGGTCTCGGCCTGGCAAGTGACGGTCGAGCGCAGTCTCGAAAGCCGGTTCGAGGCCGAGGACCTCGCCCCTATCCTTCCCATGATCGGCCGCAACCACGAGCTTGGACTGATCATGGAACGCTGGCATCGCGCGGTCTCTGGCGAAGGGCAGGTCACTGTCCTGATCGGCGAAGCGGGTATCGGAAAGTCGCGGCTCACGCGGGCTGTTGTCGATGAGATCCGCCAGCAAGACCACTATCGGATCAATTACCACTGCTCGCCCTATCACACGGATTCCAGCTTCTATCCGGTCATCCGGCAGCTGTCCCATGCGATGGGTCTGCGCGAAACCGACACGACCGAGGACAAGATTGGCAAGCTGCACCAACAGCTTCGCGTAGCCGATCCTGGGATCATCGCCGAGCTTTTGCAAGTTGAAGCCGTATCCGCTGACAGCATCTCGGATATGTCTCCGCAACAGCTCCGGCTCCGGATCATGGAAGAAACCTCGCGCGAAATGCAGGCCTTGGCACGGGAAAGGCCGGTCCTGCTGGTCGTCGAAGACG
This sequence comes from Ruegeria sp. YKSF57, assembly GCF_059612585.1. Lineage (NCBI taxonomy): Bacteria > Pseudomonadati > Pseudomonadota > Alphaproteobacteria > Rhodobacterales > Roseobacteraceae > Ruegeria > Ruegeria sp. YKSF57. Next base: position 52,437 of record NZ_JBXWQW010000018.1, read on the forward strand.
CGCATTGGAGCGATGCTTCGACGCTGGCGATGATCGAGGCGTGTCTGGACCGCATCGCAGGCGAACGTGTGATGATCCTTATCACCGCGCGTCCCACGTTCCGGCATGGCTTCGGCGGTCATCCGATCATGTCAAACCTGACGCTCAACCGCCTGGGTTCGGACCAGATCGAAGGGGTTCTGGCCAAGATCACCGGCGGCAAGACTCTGCCCGACGAACTGGTCGCGGAAATCATTAACCGGACCGACGGCGTGCCGCTGTTCATCGAGGAACTCACCAAGACCATCCTTGAGTCCGGTGATCTGATTGAAAACGAACACAGCTTCGAACTTGCCGGTCCTTTGAACCGGGTCACTATCCCCGCAACGCTGCACGATTCCCTTATGGCGCGGATCGACCGGTTGCAGCCCGTCAAGGAAATTGCCCAGATGGCGGCCTGTATCGGCCGCAGTTTCGAGCGTGCGGCGCTGGCCAAGATCGCGCGCGTCGACGACCGGATGCTGGACGACGCATTGGGACAGCTCGAACGCAGCGAGCTTGTGTTCCGGCGGGGAACACCACCCGATGCAACTTATGTCTTCAAACACGCGCTGGTGCGTGACGTCGCGTATGAAAGCCTGTTGAAACGGCGGCGTCTGGAAATTCATCACCGGCTCGTCGACCTGTTCGAAACCGACCCGACCGCGCCAGCCGAACTGATTGCACACCACGCAACCGAAGCAGGGTTGACGGAAAAAGCCGTTCTCTTGTGGGGCGAAGCCGCAAAGAAAGCACAAGCTCGCCCAGCCTATATCGAAGCAGGCAATCAGTTGCGAACCGCGCTCGAGCTGGTTTCGGGGCTTCTGGACAAGCCCGAATGGCGGGAAAAGGAACTGGCCTTGCTGGTACAGCTTGCGCAGGTCCACATCGCCAAGGATGGATACGCGTCCAAGGAAGCAGGCGATGCATTTTCTCGGGCGCTGGAGCGTATCGGGGCAACCTCCGACCCCGAGCTGAAAGTTGCAATCTATTATGGCAAATGGATCGCCCCTTATATCGGCAACGATCTGCACCTTGCTTTCGATCTGGTGTCGCGTTTGGTCACGGACATGGCCGATGAAACCGACCCCATCCCGGGGCTGATTTCGCGCCGGATGCGGGCCGCGACCCTCATCGCCATGGGCCGGTCACCCGAGGCGCTCGAAGACTTGAATGCGGCTTTCGCCTTGTACGAGTCGGCCGAAATCGTGGATTTCTCGACCAGATTTGCACAAGACCCCGGCGTACAGATATGGTGTTACATGCTGCTGGCACAATGGATGTGCGGGGACGAGGCCGAGGCGTGGAACACGGCCAATCGGTCATTGGCCCGTGCGCGGAAACTCAAACATGCAAACACGATCTGCTATGCAGGCCTGCATTCTGTCACCCTGGCAATCTGGACCGAAAATGTCGCACGCGCCCGCGAGATCAACGACGAAATGAGGCGTCTGGCCGAAGATCACGACATGGCGCTATGGAAGAGTTACGTGACCATCCACGATGCTGTTCTCGCTTGCATGACGGATGAACCGGACGCTGCCAAGCGGCTGGATGTCGCTCTTGAGGAATACCGGATGACAGGCTGCTGGCTCTGGGTCTCGCTGTACCTGAGCGAACAGGCAAAAGCGCTGCTGAGGTCTGGTGATCTCACTGCCGCAATGCGCTCGGTCGACCGCGCCCTGCGCGAGCAGGAAGCAACCGGGGAACGCTGGGCCGAGGCCGAACTTCGCCGGATCCAAGGCGAAATCCTGATGGCCAGTGGGGAAAACGCCGCCGCCAAAACGGCATTTCAACAGGCTGCCTCTGTAGCCTGCGCGCAGCAGGCCCAAGCCCTGACTATGCGCGTGGCGAAATCGTCGGAGATACACGGGATTGAAATCAATCACGCGGATGTCTGACTGACTGCTCGTTCACAACGTTTCGAAAGCTTGGCGCGAAAATCATATGGCAATACAACGCCTAACCTCTTGCATCCGAACTATCTGCAGCCCCTGTTCCTTTTACCCGAACGAACCGCACCGGTTCCGCAAAACCGCCCAGCAAGGCCCGATCTTCTGTCGCGCTGCGAGCCGCAAGATGGGCGGGTGCCTCACCCGAAGCCGAGATCGCCATCGACAAAACGATCTCTCCGCCATCTGCCTGCGCCTGCAATCGCGCGGCTAAATTCACGGCAGCGCCAAAATAATCCAATACACCATTTGAGGTGACGGCGACGCATGTGCCCTCGTGCACCCCGATCTTGAGTTCAATTGGCGTCAGATCGTGGTTGCGATTGAATATTCCTACCTCGTCCTGCATGTCGAGCGCCGCGCAAAGCGCGGCCTCGCCACTCGGAAATGTCGCCATCACCGCATCACCAATGGTCTTGACCAACGCACCGTCATGACGCGCAATTCGTTCTTCGAGAAAGGCAAAATGGTTGCGAACCATCGCATAGGCACGGCTGTCACCAACCTGCTCGAACAGGGCGGTCGAGCCTTTCAGGTCTGTAAACAGGATGCCGGTCCAGCCGATCTCCACCTCGTCGCCAGGGCGGAGCAATTGCTCCGGGCACAACTCGCGAAATGCCCGCATGCCGATCACGGTTGGCACCGACAGCGCGTTTCTGGACCACTCGGTCGTCTCGATCACCAGGCAACGAGGATTCTCACATTTGTTGATGGCGTGAACGAACCCTTGCGGAGCTGGGTCGCCTAGTATCAACCGGTCTTCTTCGAACACTATCTCCGGAATCACGCCGCCGAAGATCTCTATTTCCGTCATCGGCCCCGGCTCGATCGTGCGTATGCGGTAACGCCCGTTCCGCAAAATGACCTGTTCGGTTCGTTCGCCAAGCGCACCAACATCGCATTGAATCTTGACGTGCGAAGTGGCCACGGCGGATTGAATGCAGAATGCTTCGGTCGCCGGCACCTGATACCAGGGCGATGGCGCGAACACCAACTCGACATTCCGGGCAAAGTCGCGCTCATAGTCGATGTTGCAAGAGGTGCAATGCACCTCCCGCGGTACGTTCGAAAGCAGCAGGCTTTGCGATTTTCCACCACGGCACCGCGGACACATGACCTCCCAGCGCAGTGCCAGCAGACCGGCCCGATGCGCTGCCAGCATCAGGTCGACCACGTCAGACGGGCGCGCGCCCCAAGCCTTCGCCAATGCCAGCGGGCGCATGCGGCGAACCTCGATAGGATCAGAACTGTCGAGGTACTTCATCAATCGCGAAGTCAGCCCATGCGTATGTGCCTGCTGATCTTCAAGGTGCTGTTTGATCGTCGCGAGCCTTTCTGGCGGTGCCTCGGCCGTGGCTTTCGCGGCTGCGGCCCGGCGCTCTGCAATTGCGTCCACTTTTAATGGCTCCAACATCAGCTTGTGCGTCGCAGCTGGCAATTCCCGAGTGATCAAGTGAAGAAACCCCAATCGGAACAGGGCCTCTCCCAATAAATTGTCCCATCGGGCGGTGTAATCGAAATCCACCTGCGCATCTGTGCCTTCCCCCGAAAAACTGATCCTGACCGACAATTCCTTGTAGGGGCCGTTGAAGAAAAACCGCTCCATCTCGACAAAGCGCCTGTCGACCCACTGACCGAACCGTTCCTCCCACCGTAAAACGAATGGGCCCATGCGCTTCGAACAGCGCCTCAGGGTCCGACCGTCCGATCCGATCGCGTCCTCGGCGACGTAGGGAGTAAACCCCGTGCCGGCGACAATGTTCAGTCTTTCGGTGTCCGCAACCGCGTTCCACAGGGCATCAACCGGTGCGTCGAAACGCTCGGTGCGCCGAATTGTGAACATTCGCTCGCGCATTCCGGCCCTCCTCAGGTCTGTGTCGTCCGCCAGAGGCAAATTCGCACGACGAAATCTTGCTCCCTGGGCGCCCGGGACGATCCGACATGCCTACTCGGCGACAAACCCGCCATCCACGACCAACTCGGCATCCGTCATGTACGAGGCGTCGTCGCTGGCAAGGAACAAGACGGCACGCGCAATCTCGCGGGGCTGGGCCAGCCGACCCATCGGTATCTTGGCGATGGTTGCGGCGACGAATGCCTCGGCATCGTCACCGAGGCTTGCAACCGCTGAATGCACCAACGGCGTATCGGTATAGCCGGCATGAATTGAATTGATGCGGATCGGCCAACCGCGACGGGCGCAATCGACGGCAGCGGCCTTGGTCGCGGCCCTCACCCCGCCCTTTGTCGCGCTGTAGGCGGCAAGCAGCGGTTCCCCGATCAAAGCGGCGATGGACGAGTTGTTGATGATTGCGCCTCCGCGGTCTCTCATTGCACGAATTGCGGCCTGCATCCCGAAGAACACGCCATCGAAATTGACCGCTGTGACGTGTCGCCACTGTTCCAGAGTCGTTTCGTCGATCCTGACCATGTGGCCACCGCCGGCATTGTTGAAAAGAACATCCAGGTGTCCGTGGCGGCTGATCACGTCCTTGATCAGGGCATCCCAGCCGTCGGGGTCGGTGGTGTCCTGCCATAGCGTCTCGATTGGCAGACCTGCAGAAACGCTGTCGGCAAGCGCCTTTTCCAAGCCATCCTTGTTGATGTCGGTAGCGACAAGGACCGCGCCTTCTGCCGCAAACTCGACAGCGGTCGCCAAACCGATCCCGCTTGCCGCGCCGGTAACCAGCACGACGCTGCCATCAAACCGGCCCATGTGGTTTCCCTCCGATACACTGCCGTCAGGCAAATTTACCACAGTATTTGACAGGACTGTCAGTGAAAATTATCGGCGGACGATTGCGGCAATGGCGCATCAGGCGAGGCCACAAGACACTTACATTCAATCATTCCGGCGGTCGGGGGCGCACCCAGCCTTGAAACAGAACTTGCAAGGCGATCCCCGCAGAAGCCCAAATAATGACCAAGCGGCACCGATGGATTGGATCTGAGAAACGCTCTAGCCAATGCAAAAAAGGGGTCATAGACTGGGATTAACAGATTATTTTGGAGTTTCTCCCCATATGACACCTTTCGCCATTGCTGGTGTTCAGATGCATGTCGCCGCGCTTCACTCGAATGTAGAGGCCATGCGTCACCGAATTGAAATCCTGATGGCTCGTTTCCCCTGGACGCAGATGGTGCTGTTTTCCGAATTGGCACCTTACGGCCCGCTGGACCGTTTTGCGCAGCCGTTTCCGAACGATGCCTTGTCACAGTTTCAGGAAGACGCGCATCGGTTTGGTATCTGGCTGATCCCCGGATCGATGTTCGAAAAAGCCGAGGACGGCCGGATCTTCAACACCTCCGTCGTGATCAACCCCCAAGGCGAAATCGTCGCCAAATACTCCAAGATGTTCCCATTCCGTCCGTATGAGACCGGAATTTCCGCCGGAACCGAATTCTGTGTGTTCGATGTTCCAGAGGTAGGCCGCTTCGGCTTGTCGATCTGCTATGATATCTGGTTTCCCGAAACCACACGGCAACTGACAAGTCAGGGTGTCGAGGTGCTGTTGCATCCGGTGCTGACCGGCACCACCGACCGGGAGGCGGAACTGTCCATTGCCCGCGCCACGGCGGCGCAATTCCAATGTTATGTCTTCGACGTCAACGGGCTCAGCGCGGGCGGTGTCGGGCGCTCTCTGGTGGTCGACCCCTCGGCAACCGTACTGCACCAATCTGCGGGACAAGAGGATATGTTCCCCATCGAAATAGACCTCGACCAGGTGCGGCGTCAGCGTGAAACCGGTCTCAAGGGGCTTGGTCAGGTATTAAAAAGCTTCCGCGACCGCGAAGCCGAATTCACCGTCTACGACCGCACCAGCGGCGCAGACGCATATCTCAAGACACTAGGGCCGCTGGAAACCCCCGGACAAGGGTCATCACGCGGGCTTCAGACCTCCGACCCCAGAAGCTCCCTGGAGAATTTGGAGCAGAACTTACGTTCGCCGCATAATTTTACCGTCTTTCCTGGAAAGACGGGTTCAGATTAACCGGACTGGAAGGCGGCGCAGGTCCTGACGCGACAGAAAAGGAGGCAGGTTTTGAACTTGCACTCGCGGAAGAAGAAGCTGCCGTCGATCCGGGATTACTACAGCGCGACCCAACTGCGCGCGGACAGGTGGAGCGCATTGCGGGAGGCCGCCGAAGGCCTCGTCCGACACCGCAAAGAGGGCCGCCAAAACCAGAAGCTCATGAACACCGCAGAGCATCTGCTGGATGTCCTTGCACCGGTCGAACGATACTGGGCCTTTCCCGGCATACACGCATTCGATCACCTGCGCAGGCTTCTGCTGCATGGCAATTCTGACGATCTGTCCGTATCAGTCCGGCGCATCGCCAGGGCGCTGACGTCGGGCGCCTACCGGCGTCGCTCGATTCCATTGTCTTCTGACGAGATCGACAATGAGGATTACGAGGATGAAGCTTCGCTGGCCCCCGAAGCACGGGCGCTGGGGCGTCCCTATTTCGAGGTTCTGATCGTAGATGACGTGTCCGAACCTCAGGAACGGTTCCTGCGGCAGAACCTGCAGCGCATGCGCCGTGTCGAAGATCAGTTCATTTACGAGCCAGTGATCGTACCCTCGCTCGAAGACGCGCTGATTGGCGTTCTGTTCAACCACAATGTTCAGGCCGTGGTGGTACGTCCGGGGTTGTCGCTCAAGTCCAAGAATGAGTTGCCGATTCTCAGCCAATACCTGACTCGCGTCAGCGAAGGCGAAGCCGTGGACGAGATCGAGCCACATGAATACGGTCCCGAGGCCTGCCGGCTGATCGAGAAAATTCGCCCCGAACTGGATGCCTATCTGGTCACCGACCGGTCAGCCGAGGATATTGCCGGTCTGGACCTCGGCCGGTGCCGCCGCGTGTTCTACAATCAGGAAGATTTTCAGGAGCTGCACCTCAATATCCTGCGGGGGGTGGACCGCCGTTACAAGACGCCCTTTTTCACCGCGTTGAAAGAGTATTCCAAACAGCCCACGGGCGTGTTCCATGCCATGCCGATCAGCCGTGGCAAGTCGATCAGCCGCTCGCACTGGATTCAGGACATGGGGGCGTTTTACGGCTCGAACATCTTCCTTGCCGAAACTTCCGCGACCTCCGGCGGCCTCGACAGCCTGCTCGAGCCACGCGGCCCGATCAAGGAAGCGCAGGACATGGCGGCGCGGGCATTCGGGGCGAAACATACATTCTTTGCCACCAACGGCACCTCGACCTGCAACAAGATCGTGGTGCAGTCGGTAGTCCGGCCCGGCGACATCGTGCTGGTCGACCGCGACTGCCACAAATCGCACCATTACGGCATGGTTCTGGCTGGGGCCAACGTTGTCTACATGGACAGCTACCCGCTGCATGAGCACTCGATGTACGGCGCGGTACCGCTGCGGGAAATCAAACACACCCTCCTGCAACTCAAGGCCGCCGGAAAGCTGGATCAGGTCAGAATGGTGTTGCTGACCAACTGCACATTTGACGGCGTGGTCTATAACGTGCAACGCGTCATGGAAGAATGCCTCGCAATCAAGAAAGACCTGATCTTTCTTTGGGACGAGGCCTGGTTTGGCTTTGCGCGCTTTGACCCCACCTACCGCCAACGCACGGCAATGGGGGTTGCCAACACGCTCAGACAAACGTTGCGCAGTCAGGAAACCGCCGACGCATGGGAAGCGCAGCAGCAAGCGCTCAAAGGCGCAACCGAAGATCAATTGCTCGATACGCGTCTTGTACCGCCGCCCGATGCGCGGGTCCGGGTCTATGCCACCCAATCGACCCACAAAACGCTGACATCGCTCCGTCAGGGCTCGATGATCCATGTCAACGATCAGGACTTCAAGGGCGAGGTCGAACAGTCCTTTCACGAAGCCTACATGACCCACACCTCGACCTCGCCGAACTACCAGATCATCGCCTCGCTGGATGTCGGGCGGCGGCAGGTCGAACTGGAGGGGTTCGAGTTCGTTCAGAAGCAGATCGAAACCGCGATGTCGATCCGCCGCGCAATCTCCGACAATCCGCTCCTGAACAAGTATTTTCGCATCCTGACTGCCGGCGACATGATCCCCGAGCGGTTTCGCGAAAGCGGAGTGGAAGCCTATTACGACCCGGATCACGGATGGGCCGACACCTGGAATATGTGGAGCCAGGACGAGTTCGTACTGGACCCGACGCGCATCACTCTGGCCGTCGGCGGAACCGGATGGGACGGCGATACGTTCAAGACCAAGATCTTGATGGACAAATACGGGATCCAGATCAACAAGACGTCCCGCAATACGGTGCTGTTCATGACCAATATCGGCACCACACGTTCTTCGGTCGCCTATCTGATCGAGGTACTGGTCGAGATTGCAAACGATCTGGACGAGTTGCTTGATGACGCGTCCAAGATGGAGCGGCGCTCGTTCGAAAACCGGGTGGCAGCGTTGGTCGAGCATGTCCCGCCGCTACCGGATTTCAGCCGTTTCCACGACGCGTTCCGCACAGGCAAGGATACGCCCGAAGGCGACATCCGTACTGCCTTCTTCCTCGCCTATAACGAGGACAACTGCGATTACATCCCGACCGACGACACCCTGTTGAAGCGCCTGGAATCCGGCGAGGAACTGGTGTCGTCAAGCTTCATCATACCCTATCCGCCCGGCTTTCCGATACTGGTGCCGGGTCAGGTCATCAGCCCGGAAATCCTGTCATTCATGCGGGCGCTGGATGTCAGCGAAATCCATGGCTACCGCGCCGATCTGGGCCTGCGGGTGTTCACCAAAGAGGCTCTGCAATCAGTCAAGAAATAACAGTCGGCCCAAAACAATAATTTCAAAGGGGAGAAGACACATGCCGAAGAAAGTTCTGAACAATATTTCGGAAATCCGCCGGTACTTTCACACCAATTCGGACCCGATCTATTTTGTCTCAGCAACCAATTTCAATCTTCTTGGGCTTGATGAGTGGGTGAAGAATTTCAAATACATCTGTTACATGGACTGTTTCGACGGCCGTCACCCGAACGTGCTGGTTCCGTCAGAACTGCCGCATGACGAGTTCCAGTCGATCGAGGATATCAACAACTACCTGCTGCAGCACAAGGAAGTCATCGACTACGTCAAATCACGCGGCGGCAAGCCGAAATTCGTGTTCCTGATGTTCGACGAGAAAACCGAGAAACTTGCCAAGGAAATCGGCGGTGAGGTCTGGTTTCCCAAGGCAAAACTGCGCACCAAGATGGACAACAAGATCGAAACCGTCCGTGTCGGCAACAAGGCCGGCGTCCCCTCGGTGCCCAACACACTGTCCAGGGTGGACAGCTACGACCACCTCAAGAAGATCTGCAAGAAGGCGGATCTGGGCGACGATCTGGTGCTGCAAAGCGCGTTCGGGGATTCAGGCCACACCACATTCTTTATCAAGTCCGAGGCCGATTTTCGCAAGCACGAGCATGAGATCGTCGGCCAGGGCGAAATCAAGATCATGAAGCGGATCGACTGCCGCGGCTCGGCGATCGAAGCGTGCTGCACCGCCGAAGGCACCATCGTCGGCCCACTGATGACCGAGCTTGTCGGGTTCAAGGAACTGACGCCCTATCGAGGCGGCTGGTGCGGCAACGAAATCTTCTCCACCGCCTTCCCGCCAAAAACCCGCGAGAAGGCGCGCGAGCTGACCTTCAAGTTCGGCGAACAGCTGCGCAAGGAAGGCTATCGCGGCTATTTCGAACTGGACTTCCTGATCGACAAGAAAACAGGCGACATCTGGCTGGGCGAGCTGAACCCGCGCATCACCGGCGCCTCTTCGATGACCAACCACGCGGCCTTTGCCCATGCGGATGCGCCACTGTTCATCTTCCATCTGCTCGAGTTCTCGAAAAAACCGTTCAAGCTGGACGTGGAGGAATTGAACGCCCGCTGGGCGGATCCAGACATGATCGATTCCTGGTCACAGATGGTGATCAAGCATACCGAGGACACCGTGGATATTGTCACCCATGCCCCCCAATCCGGCATTTACAAGATGCTGCCGGACGGTCAGGTCGTGTTCAATCGGTTCGATTACCACCGCCGCGCGGTCGAAAGCGAGGATGAAGCGTTCTTCCTGCGTATCTCGAATGTGGGCGATTACCGCTATGAGGGCGCGGATCTCGGCATCCTTGTGACCAGGGGGCGCTCGATGACCAAAGGCTTCAAACTGACCGAGAAATCGAAGCGCTGGATCGACGGAATCAAGAACGCCTATTCCGCCCGCCCGCTGCCCTCTGCGCAGGCCTTTGAGGATCCGGCATTTAAGATTATGTAGGGCGCATGAAACTGACATTCCGCGCCGTGGAGGAAACACAGCCCGGCCAGAAACTGACCGGGCTCTTTTCCGAATACAGAAAGGCCTATCTCAATTGGTGGGCGGGCGAAGGCCTGTCCGGTCGCCCCACCTATGCGGAATGCCGCCGGGCCTTGCAAACTCACATGCCCGAAATCGTCGGACTCTACGACCGGTTGTGCGCTGCCGCTGGGGGCGGTGATCTGGAATCGCGGTTCCTGAGTTTCTATTGCCCGCCACGCTATCTGGCCGGTTGCAGTCAGGCGATCTGGCAGGGCAAGGAACCGCTCTTGGTCCGCAACTACGATTACAACCCGTCGGCATTTGACGGGGTATTTCTCAAAACCGTCTGGAACGGGCGTCAGGTGATGGGCACTTCGGATGGGCTGTTCGGTCTGCTCGACGGGATCAACGACGCGGGCCTCACCGTTTCGCTGACCTTTGGCGGACGCCGTGCTGTTGGCGACGGCTTTGGCGTGCCCCTCATCCTCAGATACCTTTTGCAAGTTTGCTCGACCATCGATGAGGCAAAAGAGGTTCTGACGCGGGTTCCCTGTCACATGACCTACAACGTGACGGTTCTGGATCGCGACAGGAATTACTTTACCGCCTACCTTGCTCCAGATCGCCCCACCATCATTACCAGAGTGGCAGTCGCCACCAACCATCAGGAGCGCGTTGAATGGTCCAGCCACGCGCGTTTGACGGCCTCAGTCGAACGGGAGCGGTTTCTGCTTCAGCGGTTGACGCTGCATCCGGAAACGAAAGAGAAGTTCATCGGGTCGTTCCTCAAGCCCCCGCTGTATTCGCTGGCATTCAACAGGGGATTTGGCACCCTCTACACAGCCGCCTATCACCCCTGCGATCTGTCCGTGGAACTGATCTGGCCGGACCGGACGTGGCGCAAGAACCTGAACCGGTTTGAAACAGGTCAACTCGGGGTCGACTATCCCGATGTTTTGCAGTCGGCAACTTGACAATCGCCTTGAGCTGACGCTCCATTTCGGGTCAGGTGCAAGGTGACCGATCCACCCCGTCCAAGCTGTTTGTCAAACCCTGCCATTGCCTTGCAGGAACTTTTACTGTCAACCGTTGCGCGAACCCTGTCTCTTAAGAAGATACACTCTGAAGAAGGACCGGCACAGCGCAGCAAACTGCCGAGGCTCTGGCCGAGCTGGTTTATGTCAATCTGCTGCACCCCGGTCATCCCGCGCTGTTCGGGTGGCCGCGCCGAACTGGGCGTGCGGATGGCCGTCAGCGCGCAGATGGGGCAACGCCATGGCATTCCTTGCACGGACAGCGCGGGCATGACCAACAGCAAGCTACCCGACTTTCAGGCGGGTTGCGAAAAAGGGAATGCCGAACTGCCCAGCGCGCCGGATGCGGCACGCGCCCGGGCTGGGACAAACCGGGCAGGGCCCCGTCAATCCCACGTGGGTCACATTGGCCGGGACAGCGAACCGCGGGTCACGATTTCGGTTTGAAGCTGGATGGATTGGCCAGGCGCTGCGGTTTCGATCATGTTGATCAACTCGATCGCTGCCCTACGACCCATCTCGCGATGCGGGACATGCAATGTCGTAAGGCCCGGATGAACAATCCGGGCCAACTCGATATCGTCGAACCCGGTGATCGATATATCTTCGGGCACACGCAGGCCCATCTTTTCGGCTTGGCGCAGCGCGCCTACGGCAAGAACGTCGTTACCGCACAAGACTGCTGTCGGGCGTGGGGCGCGGGACATCAACCTGCTGAAGGCTGCGGCCCCATTTTCGATTTCGTATGGTGTTTCGATGATCGACAATGCGTCGGGGGACAGGCCGTTTTTTGTCAAGGCGTCCCTGATGCCCTCGATCCTCAACCGGGCGCGGTCGTTGCCTTTACTGATGGCCGAAATCGTCGCCAGGCGCGTGTGCCCCTGACCGATCACCGCGTTCGCCAGTGCCATCATCGCTTCGCGATTGTCAAATCCGATGGAAGGAACACGCTTGCCCGGAATGAAGGACCAGGCGACCATCGCGGGGACCTTCTGACGGTCGAGATAGTCGTAGATGCGTGGGTCGCGATCATGGCCGATGAGCAACAGCCCATCAGCGCCACGGGCGACCAGATTTCTGATCTGCTCTTCCTCGACCTCGGGTTTGTAGGCGGAACTTGCAACAAGCAGGGTATAGCCGCGCTGGTGAATCTCTTCCTGAAACGCCTGCAGCCCCCTAGCAAAGATCGCGTTTTCCATCGTGGGAATGATCGCGCCGATCGTGAACGACCTCTTAGCCGCCATGACGCGTGCGGCAAAATTCGGTGTGTATCCCAAGACCTCGACCGCCGACATGACGCGTTTGCGCGTCGCCTCGACGACGCGTTGCGGATCGTTGAGGCACCTCGACACGGTCGCAGTCGAAACGCCCGCTTTCCTGGCTACATCATCCAGGGTCGGCGCGGACCGAAGTTTTGTCATTCTCGAACTCACAATTCGCTTTTGCCAAAGTCTAGACGGTTTGATGAGTGGATGGAAGTCACAATGTAAGCGCTTGCATTTGTCATGTAAGCGCTTACAAATAGGTAAGAGCCGATTCTACAGGGAGACCGGGAAATGTTTCTTGCAGCGTCCATTATCGTGTTTGCCATCTATTTTGCGAACGTGGCTTTGGGTGCTTTTGCGGGCAGCGCATTTCTTGGGGATGTAGGGGAGATGTTGGTTCTGTTCGCGGCGTCGATCCTGTTCGTTGTCGCAATTCTGAAGAAGGAGGCCGACCGCGACGCCAAGAATGGCGGTTGAGATGGGGCCGAATTTTCCAATGGGAGGGCATAATATGAACAACGACAGAAACGAGCTTGCATCCGCAGAGCGCCGCAATTTCCTGAAACTTAGTGCCAGCGGCGCTTTTACCGCCGCGCTGGTCGCAGGTGCCGGTGGGGTGCTTTGGTCATCCGAAGCGGCCGCGCAGACCGCGAAAGAGGAGCGCGAGCGGGAAAATGCGGCCGATCACGTCATGACCGTGGCAACAGCCTATGTGCTGGGAGCCTCGCGCAGCTATCCGATCATGCAACTGGACCTCAAAGAGAACATCCAGAACGCGACGAACGGCAAGGTGTATGTCAAACTGGCACCCGGCGGCCAGTTGGGCGCGGGCGGCGCGCTGGTGCAAAAGGTGCAGGGCGGCACGATTCAGGCGGCGCAGCATTCGTTGTCGAACTTCGCGCCCTTTGCCTCGACCGTCGATCTGATCAACATGCCTTATTTGTGCGGTTCGAACCAGCGCTTTACCAATCTGGTGCATTCCGACACATGGAAGAACGAAGTTCACCCCAAGGTCGAGGCGGCCGGGTTCAAGGCACTGTTCTATGTGGTGATCGACCCGCGTGTCGTCGCGGTGCGTCAGGGCGGTAACGCAGTCATGACCCCGGGTGACATGAGCGGCATCAAGTTCCGCGTGCCGGGGTCGAAGATGCTGCAACAATACTACCGGATGGTAGGCGCCAACCCGACCCCGGTTGCGTGGGGCGAAACACCTTCGGCCATCAAGCAGGGTGTCGCGGATGCGCTCGATCCGTCCGTTGGGGCGCTGTATGTTTTTGGTTTCAAGGACATTCTGAGCCATGTGACCTTTACACAGGCAGTGCCGGACAGTCAGGTCTATTCCTGTAACCTGGAATGGTTCAACTCGATGCCTGCCGATGTGCAGGAAGGCATCATGTGGGGGTCGGAGATGACCAGCCACCAGAACCTGTCCAAGGTTCCCTCGGCGCGGGCCTTTGCCATGTCCGAGTTGAACAAGGCCGGAGTCGAGTTCCACTCGCTCAGCGCAGATCAATTGGCGGAATGGCAGGATGCCGGCGGCTATCAGAACGCCGATTGGGATCCGTTCAAGACGGAATTGGCGGGGTCGATGGATGCCTTTGAAAAGCTGGTCGAAGCGGCTGGTACACAGGGCAAATACTACGTTCACGACGCCTGATACAAATTCGGCGGGCACCGAACGGGTGTCCGCCGAGAGCTTCAAAAGCGTGGCCCACAGCAACGTCTTGCAGAATGCCTGCGCGTGACCGTTTTGACGCCGAGGGGAAAATGACCGTTCTTCAGAACTTAGACCGAAATGCAGAACGCTGGCTGCTGCTTGTGTTCTATGTGATGCTGGTGATCACGATGGCCATCGAGGTTCTGCGGCGCGAGATTTTCGCGTTCTCTTCGATCTGGGGCGAGGAAATCGTTCGCTATTCCTTCATCTATCTTGCCTGGATTGGCGCGGCTGCCGCCGTCAAGGAGCGGGCGCATATCCGCATTGACGTGGTCATGCACTATCTCGGGCCGCGCCCCAAAGCGTTGCTGTATATATTTGGCGATCTGGTGATGTTCGTCGTCGCCGTGATCGCGCTATACTGGTCTTACGAGGCCGTTCACGTGTCTGCCAAGTTCGGATCGGTGACCGATGGCCTGCGCGTGTCAAAGGTCTGGTTCCTGATGGCGGTTCCAACCGGTTTTGCGCTGATGATCTGGCGGCTGATCCAATCCCTGATGCGCGACGTGAAATCCCTTCGAGACGGCACCCCCGTCTTTGAAGGCGACAAGCTGTTTGATTGAGGAGACCTGCGATGCTTTGGAATTCCCTCAATCAATCCGTCGAACTGGGCTGGGATTTCTATCTGCCGGTTATCATGTTTGTCGGCCTCATCGCCTTGGCCGTACCGGTCTGGGCCGCGATTGGTTCGGCGGCAATCGTGATGCTGGTGATGTCAGGTGACTTGCCGCTCAGCCTTGTTGGCGAGAGCCTGTTCACCGGCATCGACGCGTTTGCGCTGACCGCCGTTCCGCTGTTCATCCTGACCGGTGACGTACTGGTCAGGACCGGGTTGTCACGCAAGTTTCTGGACGTGGCCGAGGCGCTGACCTGTTTCGCCAAGGGTGGTTTCGGCTCGGCCACGGTTCTGGTCTGCGGCATGTTTGCCGCCATCTCGGGCTCTGACGCGGCGGGTGCAGCCGCCGTGGGCCGCATGACCATCAACCGGTTGGTCGAAAGCGGCTATCCGCGCCCCTATGCGTGTGCGCTGGTTGCCGCAGGGGCCTGTACCGGCATTCTGATCCCGCCGTCCATTGCCTATATCATCATCGGCCTTGTGCTGGGGATTTCCGCATCGACCCTGTTTCTGGCCGCGCTCATTCCCGGTCTTGCCATTCTGGTGTCTATCCTGATCACCAACATCATCATGAACCGCCTATACGCCTATGAAGGGGGCGGGTTGATGACCATGGGCGAGTGGCTGGCCAATCTGGGCAAGGCTCTCAGGTCAGGTTGGTACGCCTTCATCGTGCCGGGGATTATCTTCTACGGCATCTTCTCGGGTCGCCTGACGCCGACCGAGGCCGGAGCGACCGCCGTGGTCGTCACCATTATCATGGGTTTCATCCTGCGTACGCTGACGCTGGCTGATTTCCCGTCGATGTTGGTCAGTTCGGCCAAGGTGAACGGGGTGATCCTGCCGATCATTGCGTTTTCGGCCCCATTGGCCGAAGCGCTTGCTATCATGGGTGTGCCGCAGGGCTTTGTCGCCTCGATCACGTCGTTGACCGATGACCCCTATCTTTTGATCCTTCTGATGATCGGCATCCTGATTGCTGCCGGTTGCGTCATGGAGACGACGCCGAATATCGTGATCCTCGCGCCCATCCTGAAACCGTTGGCGGACAATATCGGAATGAACGAAATTCAGTTCTGCATCATGATGATTACCGCGCTGGGTGTCGGGTTCATCACGCCGCCTTTGGGTCTGAACCTGTTCGTCGTCTCGGGCATAACCGGCGAGTCGATCCTCAAGATCGCCGCCCGTGCCGTGCCCTTCGTTCTTACCATGCTGATCGTGGTCATTCTGATCGCTTATGTTCCGGCGGTTTCGACTACATTGCTTCCTGAAATCTACCAATAGGATCTGCTGAATATGCCTCGTGACTATCTGAAAAAGGCGACCCTGACGGCGCAATCGCATGCGACGGAGGTGCATGACACGGTCAAGACCATCCTTGCCGACATCGAGGCGGGCAGAGATGCCAAGGCGCAGGAATACGCCGCCAAGTTCGACAAGTATGACGGCAACGTCCTGATGAGTGCGGCAGAGATCGAGGCCGCCTGCGCGCGGGTTCCCGAAAAGCTCAAGGCGGATATCCGGTTTGCCCATGACAATGTGCGCCGCTTCGCGGAAACGCAAAAAGCGACCGTGTCAGATGTGCAGATGGAGATCGTGCCGGGATTTGTCGCCGGCCAGAAAGCGATCCCGGTGGATGCGGCCGGCTGCTACGTGCCCGGCGGGCGATACAGCCACGTCGCCAGCGCCATCATGACCGTGACCACGGCCAAGGTGGCCGGGTGCCGGCATATCACCGCCTGTTCGCCTCCGCGCCCGGGCGAGGGTGTCGCCCCGGCGATCGTCTATGCCGCGCATATCTGCGGGGCCGACAGCATTCTAGCCATGGGCGGCGTGCAGGGCGTGGCCGCCATGACTTATGGTTTGTTCGGCCTGCCGCGTGCCAATATCCTTGTGGGCCCGGGCAACCAGTTCGTGGCCGAAGCCAAGCGCATTCTCTATGGCAAGGTCGGTATCGACATGATCGCCGGTCCCACCGACAGTCTGATTTTGGCGGACTCGACCTCGGATGCGCATGTGGTTGCAACCGATTTGGTCAGCCAGGCCGAACATGGATACAACTCACCCGTCTGGCTGGTGACCGATGACCGGGACCTGGCGCAGAAGGTCATGGAACTGGTTCCGGCATTGATCGACGATCTTCCTGAGCTGAACCGTGACAATGCCTTTGCTGCGTGGCGTGACTATGCCGAAGTAATCGTCTGTTCGGACCGCGAGGAAATGGCCGCCTGTTCCGACGAATATGCGCCCGAACATCTGACGGTACAGGCCGATGATCTGGATTGGTGGTTGAACCGCCTGACCTGCTATGGCTCGCTGTTTCTGGGCGAGGAAACCACCGTGTCCTACGGCGACAAGGCCACGGGCACCAACCATGTGCTGCCCACGTCTGGCGCTGCGAGCTATACTGGCGGGCTGAGCGTGCACAAATACATGAAGATCGTGACATGGCAGCGGGCGACGCGTGAGGGGTCCAAGCCGATTGCGTTGGCCACTGCCCGCATCTCCCGCCTGGAGGGGATGGAGGGGCATGCACGGGCTGCCGATGTGCGACTTGCCAAGTATTTTCCCGACGAACAGTTCGATCTGACCGCCGATGGATGATCCGCGCGCGCTTTTTGACCTGACGGGACGGGTTGCCTGCGTCACCGGCGCAAGCTCGGGTCTGGGGCGGAGGGCGGTGATTGTTCTGGCCGCCGCCGGGGCTCGGGTAATCGGCGTCGCTCGACGCGCCGGGGCCTTGGCGCAGCTGCGTGACGAGGTTGGCGACAGCGTCGCCACAATGGTCGGGGATGTGGTCGACCGGGCCGCGACAGACGCGCTGGTCGAACGGATATCCGCCCCGTTCGGCGCGCCGGACATCATTGTCCACGCGGCCGGGTTGAATTCGCGCGAAGCCGCCGATGAGGTCACGGACGAAGGTTGGGATGCGACCCTTGCACTGAACCTCAGCGCGCCGTTCTTTCTGAGCCGGGCGATGGTGCCTGTAATGAAGGAACGCGGCTGGGGCCGCATCGTGAACTTCGCGTCGTTGCAGACCACGAGGGCCTTTCCGGGCGGCATCGCCTATGGCGCGACCAAAGCCGGGATCGGCCAGCTGACACGGGCCATGGCCGAGGCATGGTCGCCTTTCGGCATCACCGCCAACGCAATCGGGCCGGGGTTCTTTCCGACGGAACTGACGCAAGCCGTATTCGACGATCCCGAACGGGCTGCCCGCAATGCCGCGCAAACCTGCATCCGGCGCAATGGGCGGTTGGAGGATATCGACGGTCCAATCCTGTTTTTGTGCTCAAGGGCGTCTGACTATGTCACGGGGCAGGTTTTGATGGTCGACGGGGGGTTCACGGCAAAATGAAAGCGCTGGTTTACGAGGGTGTAGAACGGCTGGCTTATGAGGAAGTGCCCGATGCCGTTCCCGTCCTGGGCGAGCACCTGATCCGGGTCGAGGCCGTCGGCATCTGTGGCTCGGACATGCATGCGTATCTCGGTCACGACGCCCGGCGTCCGGCGCCGCTGATATTGGGGCACGAGGCGGCGGGAGTTGTCGTCGGCGGGACCATGGACGGGACGCGCGTGACGATCAATCCGCTTGTGGTCTGTGGCCGTTGCCTTGCCTGCGTGTCTGGTCGCGAAAATCTGTGCCCGGAACGTCAAATCATCTCGATGCCCCCGCGTGAGGGGGCGTTTGCGCAATATGTCACCATGCCGGAGGCCAATCTGATCAAGGTGCCGGATGACGTGCCGTTATCCCGGGCCGCGCTGGCCGAGCCGCTCGCAGTGAGTTGGCATGCGGTCAGGTTGGGGGTTGAGGCCCTGCATCCTGCGATGGACAGGCGTGCGCTGGTAATTGGTGGCGGGGCCATTGGCGTTGCGGCGGCATTGGCGCTCAAGGCGATCGGGGTTGATGACGTGACCATTGTCGAACCGAATGCGCACAGGCGAGGGTTTCTGGAACAGCTTCGGTCACTGAAACTGGTAGACAGTGTGATCGGTTCGTTTCCGCTTGTCATAGACGCTGTCGGATATGCGGCGACCCGAGACAGCGCGTCAGCCCGCGTTGCGCCGGGAGGGGTGATCGTGCATGTCGGGCTGGGCGAGGACACGGGCGGGCTGGATGTGCGCCGAATGACCTTGCAGGAAATAACCTTCATCGGCACTTATACCTATACGAGCGAGGATTTTCGCCAGACCGCGCAGGCGATCTTTGATGGGCGCCTTGGGCAACTCGACTGGTTTGAAGAACGGGCGTTGTCAGATGGGGCGCAAGCGTTTCGCGATTTGCGTGCCGGTACGGTCGCCGCACCAAAGATCGTCCTGACACCGTGGGCGTAGACCCGGCAACAATGGAGGCAACCATGTACAAAAAAGTTCTTGTCCCGATGGCGCTGGATCACGGCATCTCGCAGCACACGCTGGAAGTGGCCCAGGCCCTTTCCGGCGGAAGTGGTGAGATCATTGCATTGCATGTCTATGAAGCGCCGCAGGGTTCCGTCAGCAGCTATCTGGACAAATCCGTGGTCGAAGAGGCGTTTCGCCATGCGCGCAACCTGCTTGTGGACAAGGTCGAGGGCCTTGACGGCGTTCATCCCGTTATTGTCAGGGGGCATTCGGCTCGTGCCATCATCGATTATGCCACCGAAAACGAGATCGACTGTATCATTGTAGGCTCGCACAAACCGGGGCTCAGCGACTATTTTCTGGGCTCGACCGCATCGCGCGTCGTTCGGCATGCACCCTGTGCCGTGCATGTGCACCGCCAATCCTAAACCCGTCAATCGCGCCCAGGGCGCATCATTCAGGATCTAGAACTCGGATATGAACATAGACAAACAGATCACCGATACTCTGGTCGCGAACGACATTTCGTTCGTCACCACGGTGCCGTGCAAGCAACTGGCCGGGGTCATTGCCGAAATCGATCGGCGCGATGATATCCTACACATCCCCTCGAACAAGGAAGACGAGGGCATGGGGTTGTGTGCCGGTGCCTGGATGGGCGGCAAGCGTCCGGCCATCATCATGCAGAACACCGCGATTGGCGTAACCATCAACACGCTGGCCACGCTGATCCAGTACTATCGGATGCCCCTGCCGATGCTGATCTCCTATCGCGGCGAGTTGCGCGAGCCGGTGGCCTGCCAGGTCGAGATGGCCGTGCATACCAAGGCGCTTCTGGCGCAACTTAACATCCCCACCTACCATTTCCACAATCAGCGGGATGTTGGGGAACTGGACAACATCCTGAAATACACCTTCATGTGCAACAAGCCGGTGGCGGTCCTGACCGACGCCAATTTCTGGGGAGGCTACGGCGACCAATGATCCGTTCTGAAATTCTGCGGGAAATCGCCCCGATCATTCGTGACCATCTAGTGATCTGCAATATCGGCATCCCCAGCCAGGAGTTGCACGCCATCGACGACCAGCCGACCAATTTCTACATGCTTGGCACGATGGGTCTGGCCTCGTCGATCGGGTTCGGGCTGGCACTGGCGCAGCCCAAGCCGGTGATCGTGATCGACGGTGACGGATCGGTTCTGACCAATCTGGGCACGTTGCCCACCATCGGTAACCATCAGGCCGACAACTATATCCTGCTGATCATCGACAACGGGTCCTATGGCTCGACCGGGGATCAGCCGACCTATGCCGGGCAGCGGACCTCGCTGGCGGGAATGGCCCGCGAGGCGGGGTGCGAGACCGTGATCGAGTGCCGCGCGGAAGAGACCGGAGCAGTGTTGCAGCAGGCTCTGGATGCCGGGCGCAAGACCGTCATCGTGTGCAAATGCGAAAGTGGCAACGCCAAGATGCCTGTCATCACCATGGACCCGGTGGTCATCCGCGACCGTTTCATGAAGGCCGTTCAGGCCTGATGGCGACAAACGCCATCCATTGCGCCGAAGACGCGCGCCGGTTGGCACGCCGAGGGCTGCCTTGGATGGTGTTCGATTATATCGACGGTGCCGCAGGCCAAGAGCAGGGCGCGCGGCGCAATCGCGCGGCGCTGGACCGGGTTCAGTTACGCCCGCGAGTGCTTCGCAACGTGCAGCGACGAAGTCTGAATCACGTGGTCCTAGATAAGGAGTGCGGGCAAGCCTTCGGGATCAGTCCAATGGGCATGTGCAATCTGGCTGGGCATGGGGCGGATCTGATGCTGGCCCGGTTGGCTGCGCGACTGCGCATACCGCATGTGGTTTCAACGCTGGCCTCGACCAGCCTCGAACAGATCCAGGAACAGGCGCAAGGGCAGGCCTGGCTGCAATTGTACTATGGCGAAGATTCCTGGCGTCTGATCCCTCGTGCGCGCGCTGCGGGTTACCAGACGCTGGTTCTGACCGTGGACGTGCCTGAGGTGGGGCGGCGGCCCAAGGATCTGCGCAATGGGTTCAAGATGCCCTTCCGTCTGGGTCCGCGCCAATTCATCGATTTTGCGCTGCATCCGCGCTGGTCGCTGAGCACCCTTTTCAAGGGCCGTCCGGAACTGGCGAATTTTGGCGGACCTTTCGGGACTTTTGACCGGGACGCCAGCCGTGCGGCGGCCGATTGGGACTATCTGAGGCGGTTGCGTCAGGAATGGCAGGGCAATCTGGTGGTCAAGGGTGTGATGGACCCCGAAGATGCCTTGCGATTGCGGAACGAAGGCGTCGATGCGGTACAGGTTTCCAACCACGGCGGCCGACAGATGGAAAGCGCGCCGGGTGCACTTGACGCGTTGCGCGAAATTCGCGAGGCCATCGGGTCGGAGTTCCCGCTGTTCTTCGATAGCGGCCTGCGGTCGGGAGAAGACATTGTCAAAGCCTATGCTTCGGGCGCGGATTTCGTTTTCTTCGGACGGCCCCTGCTTTATGCAATCGCGGCCAGCGGCGAATCTGGTCTCAAGCAGTTTGCAGCTGTGCTTCAGGCTGAGCTTCACCAGACATTGGCGCAAATCGGCCGATGCGCGATCACTGAAGTCGATCAAAGCTGTATTGCGTGACGTTGCGGTATTCGGAAAACCGCGACAGCGTGGATCAGCAGGCGTGTCGGCAGCCATTGCGCATATGATTGACCGCCACCGGGTTCATAGTCAGATGTACCGTTGAACTCTGCACCCTGTCCAAGCACAATCGCGCTATGACAAACCGCTTTCCCGATCCCCGCTTCCGATTGCGCGTCGTGTTCAGCCCGGACGAGATGATCGGACCTGGCAAGGCGGAATTGCTGGAACATATCGCGTGCACCGGGTCCATTGCGGCGGCGGGGCGCGAAATGAGTATGAGCTACAAGCGGGCCTGGCAACTGGTTGAGACTATGAATGCGATGTTTGCCGAACCTGTCGTGCTAAGCACGCGCGGTGGGGCCAATCGTGGCGGGGCCGAGCTGACGCAGACGGGGCGTAAGGTCCTGGCTGCCTATCGCGCGCTCGAACACGATGCGCGGCAGGCCGCGCATCCACATATCGAAAAGCTGTGCGAGATGCTGCGCGAACGGGAGGTGGAAAAATAGGGGTTGCCCATGCAGATGAAGCTCCGATATTCCCGAAAAAACATAACGAGTTTTTGACCTATGAACACGACTTTCTCTCGCGTTTGCCGAACCTGGATCGCGGCGCTTGGAATATGCGCTTCGCTGGCCATCCCAGCGCGCGGCGAGGAGGTTCTGGTTTTTGCAGCGGCCAGTCTCAAGTCAGCTTTGGATGACATCGCGGCAGAGTATTCGGCGCAAAGTGGACATACGATTACCCTCTCTTTTGCAGGGTCCTCGGTTCTGGCGCGCCAGATACAGCTTGGCGCCCCGGCACAGGTCTTTCTTTCGGCCAATGTCGCCTGGATGGACTTATTAGAGGTGGAAGGGTTCATCGACCCGGAAACCCGGGTGGATCTGTTGGGCAACAGTCTTGTTCTGATCGGGCCACCGACCGGCGAACCGCCCGTCGAGATCGGACCGGACTATCCTTTGGGCGATCAGTTGGCGGGCGGACACCTAGCAATGGCTTTGGTGGACGCGGTGCCCGCAGGCGTCTATGGCAAGGCGGCGCTGCAGTATCTTGGTTTGTGGGACGGCGTCGCAGACCGTATAGCGCAATCCGACAATGTTCGGGCCGCGTTGGCGCTGGTGGCGGTGGGCGCAGCGCCTTTGGGCGTGGTCTATGCGACTGACGCCGCAGCGGACGATCGGGTTCAGGTTCTGGGCCACTTTCCTGCCGCTTCACATCCACAAATCGTCTATCCGGCTGCGGTGACTGCAAAATGCTCGGACGCTGCCCGAAGGTTCCTTGCTTATCTGCGGCGGGACGAAGCTCGCCGCATCTTTGTCGCGCAGGGGTTCGCCCTGCTGGAGGGTTAGGAATATGGGTTGGCTGGGTCCACAGGAATGGACTGCGCTGATACTGTCGCTCAAAGTGTCGCTTTGGGCGACGGCGGTGGCTTTGCCGTTGGGAATATTCGTGGCCTATGCTCTTGCCCGGTGGCGGTTTCCCGGGCGGCACATCGTCAACGGTCTGGTTCACCTGCCGCTGATCCTGCCGCCGGTGGTCACGGGGTATCTGCTGTTGTTGACGTTCGGCACTCAAGGGCCGCTGGGCAGCGCCTTGCAACAGATCGGTATCGTCTTTGCCTTTCGTTGGACCGGGGCGGCGCTGGCGGCGGGGATCATGGCCTTTCCGCTGATGGTGCGCGCCATCCGTCTGTCGATCGAGGCGGTCGACCCCAAGCTGGAACAGGCCGGGGCAACGCTGGGCGCCAACCGGTTTATGGTGTTCGCCACGGTGACGCTGCCGATGATCTTTCCGGGTATCATTGCGGGGGCGATACTGGCCTTTGCCAAGGCGATGGGGGAATTTGGCGCAACCATCACCTTTGTGTCGAACATCCCCGGCCAGACCCAGACGTTGCCATCGGCTGTTTACGCCTTTCTGCAGGTGCCAGGTGGCGAGCCTGCGGCAACGCGGCTTGTGCTGGTTTCCATCGGGATCGCGATGGGCGCCTTGCTGTTGTCGGAATATGTCGGCAGGCGTGCGGCGGCGCGGGTGGCCGGAACATGACGTTGTCGGTGCATATCCGGCACCAGTTACCCGAGATGGAACTGGACGTTTCCTTTGATGCGCCGCCCGGCGTCACGGTTCTGTTCGGGCGGTCGGGGTCGGGCAAGACCACGGTTGTCAACGCGGTGGCCGGGTTGTTGAGGCCAGAGATGGGTCGGGTTGCGGTGGGTGACTGGGTTCTGTTTGACACGCAACAGAAGCGGTGGCTGTCGCCACACCGGCGCAGGCTTGGCTATATATTTCAGGAAGGCCGACTGTTTCCGCATCTCACCGTGCGCCAGAACCTGGCCTACGGTCGCTGGTTTGCCCCGCGCGGAACCCGATTTGAAAGCGAGGACAAGGTGGTCGGGATGCTTGGTGTCGGCCACCTGCTGGATCGCAGGCCAACGGACCTGTCCGGGGGCGAGAAGCAGCGCGTTGCCATCGGGCGTGCCCTGTTGGCCGGCCCCCGGCTGATCCTGGCGGATGAGCCGTTGGCGGCGCTGGACGACGCGCGCAAGGCGGAAATCCTGCCCTATTTCGAACGGCTCAGGGACGAGGTTTCAATCCCGATTCTGTATGTCACCCACTCTGCCGCCGAAGTGGCGCGTCTGGCGACTTCGGTGGTCGCGTTGCAAGACGGGCGTGTCGCCCGGCATGGCCCCGCATCCGAAGTCCTGTCCGACCCGGCGGTCGCGCCTGCGGGTATTCGCGCCGTCGGGGCAATCCTGCAAGCCAATGTCGTGACACATCATGATGACGGGTTGACCGAGCTGCAGGCTGGTGAGAACCGCCTGTTTCTGCCGCGCATCCCGCACAGGATCGGCGAAAGCCTGCGAGTTCGGATTGCGGCGCAAGAGGTGATCCTGGCCAACCACAAGCCAGAGGGATTGTCGGCGCTCAATGTACTGCCCGGCACGGTCACGGGTATCCGCGCGGGTGAAGGGCCGGGGGCAATCGTTTCGGTCGCGACCGATGCCGGGACAGTGCTTGCCCGTGTCACACGGCGATCCGTGGCGGCCCTTGGGCTAGGAGTTGGGAGCGAATGCCATGCAATCATCAAAACTGTGGCGATTGCCCCGGAAGATGTGGGAGGGCGTATCCTGAAAGGTGCAGATTGAAGTCGCGGTGTCGAGACTTGACACTTGCGTGTTTCAGTGTGGGCGGCGCGAAACAATGCGCTATGCTTTTCATGGATCACGGGTATTGAAACTGGAGATACGGATGAAACAGTTGGTTAAGGT
The DNA here is from genome assembly GCF_059612585.1 of Ruegeria sp. YKSF57. NCBI lineage: Bacteria > Pseudomonadati > Pseudomonadota > Alphaproteobacteria > Rhodobacterales > Roseobacteraceae > Ruegeria > Ruegeria sp. YKSF57. The sequence goes on from NZ_JBXWQW010000018.1 coordinate 77,591, forward strand.
GGGCGTTCTGACCGCCCTGATTGTAGCCCCGGGAATGGCGTTGGCATTCCGCGCCTGGAACCGATCCGAGGTCACGCCGATCGGCAATGGCGTGTTCGAAGTCGTCAATTACTTCGGCTCGGCCCCAAGGGATTACTGGTGCGGTGCGGGTGATTACGGCATCCGGGTACTCAGGCTGAAGGGTAACGAGCGCATCTATTTGTGGAATGCGGTCGGGCCGTCGGTGTCGCAGCCGGGCAAGAAAGGCGTTCAGTTCTCGCTGCAGGCCCCGGAGGGCGCGGATACGACGCCGGGCTATTCCCTGACCGTCAAGCGCGTGGGCGACAACCTGTCCGCATCGATGGCGCAGGGATACTGCTACGACAACCTTACCGACGATTTGTGGCTGCGGTAACGCTCAGACCCATTTTGCCAGCGGTGGCAAGCTCATCAGCACGGCATCGGGATCATGGCCGGTTTCCAGCCCGAACTTGGTGCCGCGGTCGTAAACCAGGTTGTATTCCGCATAAAGCCCGCGGTGAATCAGTTGGATGTTCTTGTCTGCGTCGGTGAAACCCTGCACCCTGCGCTTCTCCACCAGAGGCACGAAGGCAGGTAGAAAAGCCCGGCCGATATCCTGTGTCAGGGCCAAATCGGCCTGCCAGTCGTCGGTGCAATAATCATCCATGAAGATACCGCCGACACCCCGCGCGCGCTTGCGGTGCGGGATATAGAAGTACTCGTCCGCCCAGTCCTTGAGGCGTGGATAGTGGCCCACGCCATGCGGGTCGAGGAAGGATTTCTGGGTGCCGTGGAAATGTGCGGTATCTTCGTCATACTCGATGCAGGGGTTCAGGTCGGACCCGCCGCCGAACCACCAGGCATGCGGTGTCCAGAACATGCGGGTGTTCATGTGCACCGCCGGAACATGCGGGTTCTGCATATGCGCGACAAGGCTGACACCCGAGGCCCAGAAGCGCGGATCGTCCTTCATCCCCGGAATGCCCTTGCGTGCGGCCATGGCGCTCTGCGCGCGTTCGCCCAAGGTGCCATACACCGTCGAGACGTTGACACCCACTTTCTCAAACACGCGCCCACCGCGCATGACCGACATCAGCCCGCCGCCGGCATCCGTTCCGTCGTCTGAGTGGCGTTTGGTTTCCGTGACTTCGAAGCGACCCGGGTCAGCGTCCGAAAACGGGCCGGAGTCATGATTGTCTTCCAGTTGTTCAAAGGCGGCGACGATTTCGTCGCGCAGTTGACGGAACCAGGCGGAGGCGGTGGATTTTTCTGTATCGAACATCGGTATCAATGAGCCGGGGCCGCAACGGAATCGAGAAGGGTGCGCCCGCCATCGACGGTCAGGATCTGGCCGGTCATGAAACCGGAGGCTTCCGAGGCCAGAAATTGCGCGGCTTCGGTTAACTCGGTCGGCGCCGCGATGCGGGCCAGAGGGGTATGCCGTTCGATATCCAGACGGAATTCGCGGTTGTCCTTCAAGGTAGTTCGCAGCGACGCACTCATCACCGAGCCGATTGCGATGGCGTTCACGCGGATGCGCTTGGGGGCGAGAGAGACCGCCAGCGAGCGGGTCAGCTGATCGAGGGCCGCGGTAGAAACCGAGTAAGCCAGAAGGTTGGGATGTGTCCTGCGTGCAGCGACCGAAGACAGGTTGATGATCGATCCGGCCGGGCTTTCATTGTCCTTTTCTGTCTGCTTGATCATCCGGTTTGCGACCATCTGGGTGAGCCGCATCGCCGGCATGAGATTCTGATTCAGCAACTCGCGCACCGTGTCATCCTCGGGGTCCAGGGGATCGGTCGGCAGAACCTGCCGCGCGCCGTTGACTAGGATGTCCACCTGATCAAAGGCGTCGATGGTCGCCGACAGCAGATTGGCGATGGTCAGTTTCTCGCGCAGATCTCCGGCGAAATACCTGATATTGCTGTCTTCGCCCTGCTCTCCCAATTCGTTGGCCAATCCGGCCTCGTCCATGTCCGCGAACATGACATTTGCCCCGGCCTCGGCAAAGTGTCTGCCTATGGCAAGGCCGATGCCATTTGCGCCCCCGGTGACGATTGCGGTTTTGCCTGCGATGGAAAAGGACATCCGGTTCCTCCTGAGTTGCGGCGCACGTTAACCGGGATCACCGGCGAGGGCGAGAGGCGTGAAGCACTTTGAAACGGTTGTCTCCCGACGCTTCTTCCACGGATGCGAAGGAATCGCCAAGCGTGGCCTCATACGGCAGGTGGCGGTTGGCGACCATCCACAGGTGCCCAGACTTGCCCAGGTTGCGGGCGGCGGACTGAATGAATCCCTTGCCCAGCGACGGGTCGGCGGCCCGGGAGGTGTGAAACGGCGGGTTCATGACGACCGCATCCAGCGGCTCGGCGGATTTCCATGTGACGGCGTCGGCCCAATGAAATCGGGCACGGGCATCCGGCACGTTTTCCCGTGCGCAGCTCAGCGCGAGGTGATCGGCCTCGACCAGATCTAGCTTTTCGATACGTTCGTCCTTAAGAATCTGCGCCGACAGGTACCCCCAACCCGCCCCAAAGTCCGCGACATGGCGGCCCAGTTTTGCGGGCAGGGCGGCCAAAAGCAACTCGGACGCGGGATCAATGCCATCGGCGGAAAAGACGCCGGGCGCGGTCACAAACCCGTCGGCCTGCTGGTGTTCCGGCGCGGCCCAGTCGGAAAATGCGTCGGCATCGGATTTGAACCAGAAAATCTTGCCATGCGCCTTGGAGATCGGCCCCCGAACATCGACCCTCTTGCGAATATCCTTGTACAGGCCGTCCACGCCATCGGTCTTGCCGCCGTCGATGACAACGGTTCCCGCGGCCCTTGTGCACGCCTGTTGCACCATCGCCCTGGCCTGCGCCTTGGCGCGCGGCAGAAACAGGATCGCATCGGTACAGGGAGTGTCCGAAGCGGGTACTGCATGAAACCCCAGTGCCGCGAAATGATCGTGGAACGGCTTGAACGGCTGCACCACTTCGGCCTGGCCGGGCAGGTCTGACAGATCATGTTCAGGCGTGGGCAACAGGGCTGATACGTTTTCGGACAGGGTCAGTCCGGCGTCGAGGGCAAGTGAAACGCGTGGCGACATTCAGGATTCCAAGTCGTGTGTCAGAGGGATGGATTGCGGTTTCGCAATTGACAGAGGCAGGCGCAGTCACGGCCAGTCAACCGGTTCAATCCTCTTTTTCCATCGTGCATTGAAGCGGGTGCTGGTGGCGTCGGGCGAAATCCATCACTTGCCCGACCTTGGTTTCCGCAATCTCGTGGCTGAACACCCCGACAACGGCCACGCCTTTCTTGTGGACGGTAAGCATGATCTCGAACGCCTGCGCATGGCTCATACCAAAGAAGCGTTCCAGCACATGCACCACGAATTCCATCGGCGTGTAATCGTCATTCAGCAGCAGAACCTTGTAGAGCGGCGGACGCTTGGTTTTTGGGCGCGTCTGCACAAGGATCGAGGTGCTTCCATCCTCGTCCGATTTGTCCGACATCAACAGGGGTTCGATCACCATTACTTTCGAAATTCCGATTCAGCCTTCGATTCAATTGGGAGCTTATATAACCTTAGCGCAGCTTTGGAAAAGAGAAAGCAGGCAAATTGGCATGGGACAAATGCTCACGACTGTCGGGTTCGATGCCGACGACACATTGTGGCACAACGAACGGTTCTTTCAGCTGACCCAGTCGCATTTCGCTGAACTGCTGGCTGATCACGCCGAGAAAGATCACCTGATGGAACGGCTGTTGGCCGCGGAACGACGCAACATCAGGCACTATGGCTACGGAATCAAAGGCTTTACCCTGTCGATGATCGAAACCGCCATCGAGGTGACGCAAGACCGTGTACCTGCCTCGGTGATCCGCCAGTTGATCGAAGCGGGGCAGGAGATGCTGGCGCACCCCATCGAGTTGTTGCCTCATGCGCGCGAGGCAGTCGAGGCCGTTGCGGAAACGCACAAGGTCGTGCTGATCACCAAGGGCGACCTGATTGATCAGGAACGCAAGCTGGCGCAGTCGGGATTGGGGGAGTTGTTCAACTTTGTCGAGATCGTTTCGGAAAAAACGCCTGACATCTATCACGGTATTTTTGCCCGTCATGGCGATGGCGCGGCGCAATCGATGATGGTGGGCAACTCCATGCGGTCGGATGTTCTGCCTGCGATCGAAGCCGGGGGATGGGGGGTATTTGTACCGCACGGGTTGGTGTGGGAGGTGGAACAAGCCGACGCACCCGACGATCACAACCGGTTTCGCGAGATTTCTGATCTGGGCGATTTGGCGGATCTGGTGCGTTCTCTGGACTAGTTGCGCTTGTTGCAAAAGCGCCTCATCTTTCAAATTTTAAGGGGCGATTATCGTCGACAGGTCGAAGATACACCAGATATGGGGCGCTTTTGTAAGTCCCGCCACTATATGCAGGTCGGGGGTTTCAAGAAATTGATCATGCAAATATGGCGCTTTCGGTTTCAATCAACAAAACCCTGTGTTACGCTTGAGGCAATAAAAATGAATTTTGCTGACCGGAAAATCCGGCGGCGCGAGGCAGACAGAGGCAAAGATCGTGCAGGTTCGGCGGACAAGTCCGGCCCGTATGGGGCTATATCTTCTAGCATTTTTGTGGCTGCTATTGATGCTGCCGCTTCACGCGGTGGCGGCGCCTTACGCGGCAATGGTCATTGATGCCCGAACGGGCGAAGTCCTGCATTCCAAAAACGCCGATGCCCGACTGCATCCTGCCTCTCTGACAAAAATGATGACGCTCTACATCGCGTTCGAAGCGGTGCGGAACGGCGAGATTACCCTGGATACCATGGTGACTGTTCCGTCCGAGGCGGCGGCAGAACCGCCGTCGAAGCTTGGATTGCGGACCGGACAGAAGATTGCGTTTCGTTATCTTATCCGCGCGGCTGCGGTGAAATCGGCCAATGACGCCGCGACGGCGATCGGTGTCACGCTCAGCGGGTCCGAGTCCGCTTTTGCCCGCCGCATGACGCGCACCGCCAAGTCGATGGGAATGACGCGTACGACCTTCAAGAACGCACATGGTTTGACCGAGGCAGGGCACCTGTCCAGTGCCCGCGACATGACAACCCTGGGGCGGCACCTGCTGTATGACTATCCACAGTATTACAACCTGTTCTCGCGCCAATCCACGAATGCGGGGATCAAGACCGTCCCCAACACCAACCGGAAACTGCTGGCAGCCTACAAGGGCGCGGACGGGATCAAGACCGGATACACCCGCGCGGCAGGTTTCAATCTTGTGGCTTCGGCCAAACGCGGGGATGAGCGCATCATCGCCACGGTTTTTGGCGGCAATTCCAGCGCCTCGCGCAATGCCAAGGTGGCAGAGCTTTTGGATCTGGGATTCCGCAAGGCGCCTTCGCGCGCGCCGATCCGCAAACCCGCACGTCCGGTCTATGCCGGGAACACCGGTATCAGCGACGGCGTGACCAAGACGATCCGGCTGGTTGGCGCCCCCGAAAAGAGCCTTCGCCCGCTTTCTCGTTCCGGTGCCCAGCCAGTGCTGCTTGCCAGCGCCATCGCTGAAAATGCGGCCGAGAACGGCACTTTGATCCAGGAAAGTATCGAGGCTGCGATTGCCGAAGTCGGATCGACGGCTGCACAAACCGTCGCCGAGGTTACCGATACCCGGCCCGTGGGACGCCCAAAAGAACTGGTGCTGGCATCCGCGTCACCGGCCCCCGAGCCGGAGCCCGAACAAGAAATTGTCACTCGCCTGTCCACGTCCGGCGGCCATCTGTGGGGTATCAATGTCGGGCGCTATCCCAGCCGGTACGAGGCAGAGAAAATCCTGCTGAGAACGGCGTTGGCGGAAATGACCACGCTCGACGGTACCCTGCGCAAAGTCAATCAAGGGTCGCGCGGGTATGATGCCACTTTCCAGGGCATGACACGCGAACAGGCTGATCTGGCCTGCCGTCGCCTCAAAGCCCGCAATGTCACCTGTTTCATGATCGGACCATCCTAAGGTCTGGCGCTCGCTCACGGGTACTGGACGGCTGCGCTCTCAACCGCAGCCGCTTTTTATTGGATTGCGCAGCGAAAACGGGCCGCGTTTCTTAACGCCCGATTGTCAGATCAATAACATTGGCCGCCCGAATGACGGGCCTTGCGGCATGCAATAAGCGAATGGTCCCTCAGGACGGGTTTCGATCATCACGATGCGCCAGCACGACGTCAGGTCGCGCATTTCAGTTGCCAAGGCCTCGTTGTCCGTGGGATCGATCATGAGGGTAATGGTATCACCTTCGGCCAGACGTCCGGCATCCGATGGCGACAGTTTCACCAAGGCCAGTTTTCTGCGCAGGTGGCGCGCTTGGCAGATCAACACGGTCTTGCCGGGCTGGAATTTCGCGGTTGGCTGGTCGAGCGTGGCTTTGACGTTCATTGATTTCCTCCAGGGTCAGGCGGCCTGTTCGGCTGCACCGGATAGATGGAGCGCGGCCTGGGCCCGCGCTTGTGAACAGACGCCAAAGGGTTTTGCGTTTTGGCCAACCGCCCAACTATCTAACGCTCGAACTTGCTTACCTTGATGCCACCGTCAATCAGACTGGAACGTACAGATTTGGCGATCTGAACCGCTGTCGGCCCGTCGCCGTGCAGGCAGATCGTGTCGATCGAGGCTTCCAGCCGCTTGCCGTTTTCGGTGATGATCGCCCCTTCGCGCACCATGTTCAGAATGCGTGGCCCGGCGATCTCGGGGTCGTGAATGACGGCTCCGGGAAGGGAACGATCCACCAGTGTGCCGTCGTCGTTATAGGCCCGGTCGGCAAAGATTTCGCCTACCCAATTGCAGCCCAGTTCGCGCACGGCTGCTTCCTGCTGGGTTGCCGCCAAAACCATGATGATGATGTCCGGGTTCACATCCAGTGCGCCCTCATAACAGGCGCGCGCCATGTCCTGATCGGCTGAACACATGTTGGCCAGCGCCCCGTGCAGTTTCAGGTGTCTGACGCTGGTGCCAACGGCTCTTGCCATACCTTGTGCCGCGCCCAACTGATAGCGAACCAGATTGCGCAGCGAGCTGTGCGGCACCTTCATGTTGCGCCTCCCGAACCCCTGCAGATCGGGAAAGCCGGGATGGGCGCCGATCCCCACATCGTTGTCCGCAGCAAGCCGCATGGTCATTGCCATCACGTCCGGGTCGCCCGCGTGAAACCCGCAGGCGATATTGGCCGAGGTGATGATTTTCAAAAGGCTGTCGTCATCGCCCATTTTCCAAGGGCCAAAGCTTTCTCCCATATCGGCGTTCAGATCGACGCGGTTCATCGGCAGTCTCCTCAGTCGGTCGCGGAAACAACTCCGCTGATCAATTGGTAGGACAGAAGGTCGGCAATGTCATGCGGGTCGCGGACCAGTGGTTCGACCCGTCGGGACAGCCCCGCCAGATCCTTGACAAAAGCGGTTTGAAGGGCCGTCGCCTCGTCCAGTGTCACGAACTGGAACCTGATCTTGCCACCTGCCGGTGTCTGAGCCGCGCGAGGCAGGTCGCAGGGCACGACCGTGGCGATGCGGGGATAACCGCCGGTGGTCTGGCATTCAGGGAGCAGGATGAAAGGGTTTCCCGATCCGGTCATCTGGATATCACCCGGGGTGATGACTTCGGACAGAATGTTGAGCTGCCCCTGCGCCGCGAACCCCTCGCCGTCACTGTCCAGTTGCATACCCATCCTGTTGGCGCGCGGGCCGCGCCGGAATTCGGTCTGTTCGAACCGGGCCAAAGTCTCCGGATCGAAAAGCGCGGTCTGAAAGCTGGGCACGATGCGCAGCGCACCGCCCGAAAACCGCTCGGCGGGCACCAGTTTCATACCCGTGATACCCGCGTCAGGCCCACCGGGCAATGTGTCCCCGGTTTCAACAGCCCTGCCGATTTTGGCAGTCAGATGTGTGGCGCGTGATCCCAGGAACGGTTCAGTTGCGATGCCGCCGCCCAAATGCAGGTAACCATAACCACCCTTGAGTACAGCCCCCAAAGTCAACCGTTGCCCCTTGGCCAGCAGGTGCGAGGCATTCCACATCGCCGGACTGCCGTCGATGCTGGCCTGCATCGGCGCGCCGGTCAGGGCGATGCGGATGTCCTCCAACGCCTCGAACTCGCCGCCCATCCCCGCCATCTCCAGTGCCGCCAGCGCAGCCGGTTGACCCAAAAGTGCGGCCCCTTCGTGCAGGGCCAGCAGGTCCGCGGCGCCCGAGCGCGACAAGCCCTGATCAAGGAACCCGTCGCGCCCCTGATCCTGAACCGTGCAAGCAGGGCCGATACGGCGGACGATCAGGCTCATGCTGGGATCTCCTCTGCCGTTGAGCCGCCTGTACCATCCTCGTTATGCGCGCAGATGTGTTCCAGCTCGTCGCGGGGAACCGATTCAAACACCATCTCGTCGCCGGGATTGAGGGCAAAGCTCTGCTCAATTTCGGGCCGGAAACACCGAAACGCGGTTTGCCCGATATGCCGCCACCCTGTCGGGGTCGGCCCCGAAAACAATACGAACTGCGAAATGGCCAGAACCAGCGCCCCTTCGGGAACCATCGGGGTCAGTTCCTTTAAGCGGGGGATGTTAAACTCGGGCCCCAGCGGGCCAAGATAGGGCTGGCCCGGTGCAAATCCGATGGTCAGGACGCGCACGCGTGTCTGGCTGAGGCGGCGAATGGCCTCTGTAACGGGCAACCCGGCGGCGGCGGCGGCTTCGTCCAGTTGCGGGGCCAGTTCCGTGCCATAAACGGTGGGCACCCGCCACAACTTGCGTCCGGCAGGCAGGGGCGCGGCGTACCAGTCGCGCGAGGCCAGCAGATCGCGCAGACACCGTTCCATCTCGGTATGGGGCAGCCGCGAGAAATCGAACCGAACATAGGTCGAGGCCAGCGAGGTTGAGGTTTCGATCACCCCCTCCCAGCCGGCGTCTTCCACCGCGCCGCGAAAGGCGAGCGCCGCGCGGTTCGACGGCTCGGTCATGGTGTCGGCAAAGGTGACAAGCATGCCGTCCAGTCCGACGTTCCGGATCACGGGGAAAGGATCAGCGTGGGTCATAAAGCCTCCGCAACAGGGTCGGCGTCAAATACATGGGGAATTGATAGCATCCAAGAAAGATCAGCAGCGGATCGGTGGTTTCCGGAGGCAGGGCTACAAAGAACAGGGCAAAGTTCCGGTTTCCCGCGATGATCGCCGTTGGAACCGCATCGGGGCGACCAAGCAGGCGTAGAACGGTAAA